>CAZXQD010000004.1:0-70431 GCA_964643405.1 uncultured Hyphomonas sp.
CGCTGCCGCTCTACATGGCCGTGCGCGACGCGATGAAGCGCACCGGCGTGGACGAGCTCATCGAGATGGACTTCGCCCACGCCCTGCAGGACCGCAAAAACGCGATGCGCACTCTGCTTGAGTGGCAATCCGGCGAGCTCGACGACGAGACCCGCTCGCTGTTCTACTTCTCGCAGGAGCGCGTCGAGTTCACCTGAGGTGCGACTCGCTCAGTTCACCAAGCGCTGCAATTCGCCACCGAGGTCGGTTTTTTCCCAGCTGAAGGTGCCGTCCGTGCCCGGTTTGCGGCCGAAATGGCCGTAGGCGGCGGTGGGCGAGTAGATCGGCGCGCTGAGTTTCAGGTGGGTGCGGATGCCCTTCGGCGAGAGGTCGAAGAGCTCGCGCAGGGCGGCGGCGATGCGGGCTTCGTCCGCCTTGCCCGTCCCGTGGGTGTCGACATAGATCGACAGCGGCTGGGCGACGCCGATGGCGTAGGAGACCTGGATCGTGCAGCGGTCGGCGAGGCCGGAGGCGACGACGTTCTTGGCGAGGTAGCGCGTGGCATAGGCCGCCGAACGGTCGACCTTGGACGGGTCCTTGCCGGAGAAGGCGCCGCCGCCATGTGGGGCTGCGCCGCCATAGGTGTCGACGATGATCTTGCGGCCGGTGAGGCCGGAATCGCCATCCGGGCCGCCGATGAAGAAGCTGCCGGTGGGGTTCACGTAGAACTTGTCTTCCGGCGGGAACCATCCCTCCGGCAGGACGGATTTGATCACGGGACGGATGATCTCGCGCAGCGCGGCCTGGCTGACGCCCTGCTTGTGCTGGTGGGAGACGACCACGGCATTGACGCCGACCGGGCGCGAGCCCTCGTAGCGCAGGGTCACCTGGCTCTTGGCATCGGGTTCCAGTTCCGGATGTTTGCCGGAATGGCGCATCTCGGCGAGGCGCTCGAGGATCTGGTGGGAATAGACGAGTGTCGCCGGCATCAGTTCCGGCGTCTCGTTGGTGGCATAGCCGAACATGATGCCCTGGTCGCCGGCGCCTTCTTCCTTGTAGAGGCCTTCGCCTTCCTCGACGCCCTGCGCGATCTCGGCAGACTGTCCGTGCACGTAGTTCTGTACGGTCATTTTCTCCCAGTGGAAACCTTCCTGCTCGTAGCCGATCTTCTTCACAACAGCGCGGGCAGCGGCGTTCATCTCGTCATGCGTGATGACGGCGCCGTTCTTGGTGCGCACTTCGCCGGCGAGCACGACGAGGTTCGTCGTGCACAGCGTCTCCACGGCCACTTTTGCGGATGGGTCGCGCGAAAGGAACAGGTCCACGACCGCGTCGGAGATCTGGTCGGCGACCTTGTCGGGATGCCCCTCGGAAACGCTTTCGCTCGTGAACTCGTGGGACTTGAGGGGCATGGAATTTTCCTCTGAGGGCTGATGGATTAGCGGGCGAAGACGACGGTCTTGCCGGAATTCAGGAAGATGCGGTGTTCGGCATGCGCCTTCACGGCGCGCAGGAGTGCGAGGCCTTCAAGGTGTCTGCCGGTCTCGACCATGTCTTCCGGCGAGAAGGTATGGTCAATCGCTTCGGTGGCCTGCGAGATGATCGGCCCTTCGTCGAGATCGGCAGTCACATAATGGGCCGAGGCGCCGATCACCTTCACGCCGCGCGCATGCGCCTGGTGATAGGGCTGGGCGCCCTTGAAGCCGGGCAGGAAGGAATGGTGGATGTTGATGACGCGGCCCGCCAGGCGCGCGCAGGCCTCCTCGCTCAGCACCTGCATGTAGCGTGCGAGGACGACGAGATCGGTCTGCGTCTCCTCGATGATCTCGTAGAGGCGCTGTTCGGCGGCAGGCTTCGTGGCGGCCGTCACCGGCACATGGAACCAGGGCAGGTTCCAGTGCGCAAAGGCAGGTTTCAGCGTATCGTGGTTCGACACGATGCCGGTCACTTCGATCGGCAATTCGCGCCGGCGCGCCGCATAGAGCAGCGTGTTGGCGCAGTGGTCGGATTTCGAGACGAGCAGCAGCGTGCGCATCCGCTCGCCTTCGGGGCTGATCTGCCAGTCTGCCGAGAGTTCCTCTCCCAGCGCGCCCATGTCACGCTCAAGCCCCGCCAGCGCTTCGCCATTGCCAGGCGTGTTGAACACGAGGCGGGCAAAGAAACGGTGCGTATCCGGATCGCCGAACGTGCGCGAGGTGACGATGAAGCAGCTATGCACTTCCATCACGCGGGCCAGGCGGGCCACAAGGCCCACCCGGTCCGGGCAGCTGAGCGTCAGGATATACGACTGCGGCAAGTCCGTCCCCGGATCAGTAGCGGTAATGGTCGGGCTTGAACGGGCCGGTCGTGCCGACGCCGATATAGTCCGCCTGTTCCTGCGACAGCTCGGTCAGCTTCACGCCGAGCTTGTCGAGGTGAAGGCGCGCGACCTTCTCGTCGAGGTGTTTCGGCAGGGTGTAGACCTTGTTCTCGTACTGGTCGGCGCGCAGGTGCAGTTCGATCTGCGCCAGCGTCTGGTTCGTGAACGAAGCCGACATCACGAAGCTCGGGTGGCCGGTCGCATTGCCCAGGTTGACGAGGCGGCCTTCGGAGAGCAGCAGCAGGCGCTTGCCATCCGGGAAGGTCACCATGTCGACCTGCGGCTTGATGTTCGTCCACTGATAATTGCGGAGCGCCTCGACCTGGATCTCGTTGTCGAAGTGGCCGATGTTGCAGACGATCGCCATGTCCTTCATCGCCCGCATATGGTCGAGCGTGAGGATATCCTTGTTGCCGGTCGCGGTGACGAAGATGTCGAACTTCGGTGCCGCCTCGTCCAGCGTCGTCACCTCATAGCCGTCCATCGCCGCCTGCAGGGCGCAGATCGGGTCGATCTCGGACACGGCCACGCGTGCGCCCGAGCCGGACAGCGAGGCCGCCGAGCCCTTGCCGACATCGCCATATCCGGCAACGAAGGCCTTCTTGCCGGCCATCATCACGTCGGTGGCGCGGCGGATCGCGTCAACCAGCGACTCCTTGCAGCCATACTTGTTGTCGAACTTCGACTTGGTCACCGAGTCGTTCACGTTGATCGCCGGGAAGGGCAGCTCGCCGCGCTTCTCCAGCTGGTAAAGACGGTTCACGCCTGTCGTCGTTTCTTCCGAGACGCCGCGGATGCCCGCCTTGGTCTTCTTGAACCAGCCCGGCGAGGTTTTCATCCGTTTACGGATCTGCGCGAAGAAGTATTTCTCTTCTTCCGATCCCGGATTGTCGAGGATCTTCGGATTGGCCTCCGCCTTCTCGCCGACGATCAGGTACATCGTGGCGTCGCCACCATCATCAAGGATGAGGTTCGGCCCATTGCCGTCCGGCCACTGGAACATGCGGTCCGTGAAGTCCCAGTATTCTTCCAGCGTCTCGCCCTTGTAGGCGAACACGGCGGTGCCCGCGGCGGCGATGGCGGCGGCGGCATGGTCCTGCGTCGAGTAAATGTTGCACGACACCCAGCGCACCTGGGCGCCGAGGGCTTCCAGCGTCTGGATCAGCACGGCGGTCTGGATGGTCATGTGCAGCGAGCCGCAGATCCGCGCGCCCTTCAGCGGTTGCGAGGGGCCAAATTCGGCCCGCGCGGCCATCAGGCCCGGCATTTCGGTCTCGGCAATCGCGATTTCCTTGCGGCCGAATTCGGCGAGCGAAATGTCCTTGACGTAATAGTCCTGAACCTTGTCCTGAACGGCCATATCAACGATCCTTTATATGTTGCGCGCGGGTTACCATGCCTGTCCGGACAAGGCAACGCGGGCGCCGCCAGAATTGCCGCCCCGGCGCAGCATCCGGCGGTTGCCGCGCGGTCCGGGCGTGCTAAGCAGGCGCGCAGGCGGGCAAACCGCCGGTTGTGGCGGCGTGCGGAGCGGCAAATGAACTACCTCGTCACAGGCGGCGCAGGCTTCATCGGATCGGCGCTCTGCCAGGAGCTGGCCGCGCGCCCCGGCGCCCGCGTCACGGTGATCGACAAGCTGACCTACGCGGCCAATCCCGCCTCGCTGGCCGCCCTGAAGGCGCATCCCGGCTTCCGGCTGGTCGAGGCCGACATTTCCGACAGGCCGGCAGTCGAGAAGGCCGTGCGCGAAACCGCGCCGGACGCCATCTTCCACCTCGCCGCCGAAACCCATGTCGACCGTTCAATTGATTCGGCCGCCCCCTTCATCCAGACGAACGTCGTCGGTACCATGGTGATGCTCGAGGCCGCGCGCGCCTGGTGGGGCGCATTGGAAGGCGAGGCAAAGGCCCGCTTCCGCTTCGTGCACATCTCGACGGATGAAGTGTTCGGCTCGCTCGGCCCGGAGGGCAAGTTCAGCGAAACAACCGCCTACGATCCGTCTTCGCCCTATTCGGCCAGCAAGGCAGGCTCGGACCATCTCGTCCGTGCCTGGCACCGCACCTATGGCCTGCCGGTCGTCATCTCCAACTGTTCGAACAATTACGGGCCCCGCCAGTTCCCGGAAAAGCTGATCCCACTGACAATCCTTAACGCGCTGCACGGCAAGCCGATCAGCCTCTATGGCGACGGAATGAACGTGCGCGACTGGCTGTATGTCCATGACCATGCCCGCGCGCTGATACGCATGGCGGACGCCGCGCCGGTCGGCGAGACTTTCACAGTTGGTGGCAGCGAGGAGCGGACGAACCGCGACATCGTGGACGCCATCTGCCGCCTGCTGGACGAACGCTTCCCAAAAGCGGCCCCGCATGCGCGCCTCGTGCGCTATGTGAAGGACCGGCCCGGCCACGATTTCCGCTATGCCATCGACAGCAGCAAGATCCGGCGCGACCTCGGCTGGTCGCCCTCGGTCAACTTTGAGGCCGGCATGGCCGAAACGGTGGACTGGTATCTGGCGAACGAAAACTGGTGGCGGCCGCTGCGCGAGAAAGTTTACGCCGGCGAGCGGATCGGCGAAGGCGCGTCGCAGTAATTCAAACAGGGCAGGGCAAACATGAAGGGCATCATCCTCGCAGGTGGACGCGGCACACGGCTTGAGCCGGTCACGCGCGGCGTCTCGAAACAGCTGCTGCCGATCTATGACAAGCCGCTGATCTTCTATCCGCTCTCCGTGCTCATGCTCGCGGGCATCCGCGAGATCCTGGTGATCGTCACGCCGGAATCGCTGGACCAGTTCAAGGGCCTGCTCGGTGACGGGCGTCAGTGGGGCATCGAGATTTCATATGCCGTGCAGGACGAGCCGCGTGGCCTCGCCGATGCTTTCATTCTGGGGGCCGACTTTCTGAATGGCTCCCCGGCCGCGCTCGCCCTTGGCGACAATATCTTCTATGGCGCGGGCCTCTCCGGCCTCGTGATGGACGCGGCCAAGGTCAAAACCGGCGCCAGCGTCTTCGCCTATGCCGTGCGCGACCCCGAACGCTTCGGCGTGGTGGAACTCGACGCCAACGGCAAGGCCATCTCAATCGAGGAGAAGCCGAAGAACCCGCGCAGCAACTGGGCGGTCACCGGCCTCTATTTCTATGACGCGCAGGTCGTGGACATCGCTCGCGCCGTGAAGCCCTCGCCGCGTGGCGAGATTGAGATCACCGACATCAACGCCGCCTATATGGCGAAGGGCCAGCTGAACGCCGTCTGCCTGCCGCGCGGCTTCGCCTGGCTCGATGCCGGTACCTTCGATAGCTTGCTGGACGCCTCGCATTTCGTGCAGACGGTCGAGCGCCGGCAGGGCCTCAAGATCGGCTGCCTCGAAGAAGTCGCCTGGCGGCGGGGCTTCATCAATGACGAAACGCTCCAACGCCTCGCCAAAGGCTACACCAACAATTACCGCGAATACCTGCTCGGCCTCCTTGAGGAGCGCCGACGGTAAGGGCTTGGGCAACGCCATCCGGCCCCTCCGGAGATGAAATCCGCAGACGCCTCTGGCGCCTGAACGGTTTCGCACGGAAACGAATGCCACACCCCTCGGGCCAATACTATACTCGGCATCACCCCCACGCCGTAGGCCGGATAGAGGCCGAAGGCCGAACGCTGGCATCCCCGAGAACGAGCGATAATCGATCGATACCAGATGATAAAAAATGAGAATCTTTGAGAATGAATCGACGCGCCGCGTACAAAGATTGCAACGGCATGAAACCGTTTGAGAGCGAATGAAGGGAACTTGTGCCTACATGGCGCGGATGCAAACCCCATCCCCATCAACGCCTTACCCAGTCCGCCCTCGGACCTTGCGCAACACCTCCGCCCACGGATCTATCAAAAAACCCGGGAATCAAGACTCTCCACTCGCACGATCAAGCCGCCCAAAACGCAAACCGGGCGCACCGTGTGGATGCGCCCGCAAGGGGTGTTCGCTTGTGACTGTACGATCAGGCGTGGACGTCGATCCGGTAGCTTTCAATGACGGTATTGGCGAGCAGCTTCTCGCACATTTCCTTCACGCGCTTCTCGGCGTCCGCCTTGGCAAGGCCGTCCTCGAGTTCAAGCTCGATCACCTTGCCGACGCGGGCGGCGGCAACTTCGCCATAGCCCATGCGGGCGAGCGTATCGGCAACGGCTTTGCCCTGCGGGTCCAGCACGCCGGATTTCAGCGAGACGTGTACGACGGCCTTCATTATTTGCTGCCTCCGGTGAAGCTGACGACATTGTCCGTGTCGCCCGATTCCTTGATGATCCCAAGGCGGCGCGCCACTTCGGCATAGGCTTCCGTCACACCGCCGAGGTCGCGGCGGAAGCGGTCCTTGTCCAGCTTCTCGCCGGTCTTGTAGTCCCAAAGGCGGCAGCTGTCCGGGCTGATCTCGTCGGCCAGCATGATGCGCGGCATGTCGTGATCGTTCTCGAAATAGCGGCCGAACTCGATCTTGAAGTCGACGAGGCGGATACCGGCACCCGCAAACAGGCCGGACATGTAATCGTTCACGCGCAGGGCAAGGGCGATGATGTCGTCATACTCCTGCGGCGTCGCCCATCCGAAAGCGGCGATATGTTCTTCGGAGACCATCGGGTCATGCAGCGCGTCGCTCTTGTAGTAGAACTCGACGAGCGGACGCGGCAGCTGGTGGCCTTCGGTCAGGCCGAGGCGGGTCGACAGCGAGCCGGCGGCAATGTTGCGCACGACCACTTCCAGCGGGATGATCTCGACCTTGCGGATCAGCTGCTCCCGCATGTTGAGGCGGCGGATGAAATGGGTCGGGATGCCGATGGCGCTCAGCTGGGTCATGATGAACTCGCTGATGCGGTTGTTCAGCACGCCCTTGCCATCCAGCACGGCTTTCTTCTGGGCGTCGAACGCCGTCGTGTCGTCCTTGAAGTACTGGATCAGCGTACCCGGTTCCGGGCCCTCATAGAGGATCTTCGCTTTTCCCTCATAGACGATGCGCCGTTTGCTCATCTGGTCCGGCCCTTCCTGCAGTGCCCACGGGGCCTTCTGCCCGGCGGAATCACCGGCCAGCACCCCTGAAGGCGCGACTGTTACGCCAAGTCGCAGGCAGAAACAATTATTGCGAACACCCGGGGGGGCGACCTATATGACCCCCAACCAGCCAACGCCTGACACAGAAAAGGGTATTTCCATGAGCTCATTCGATGATCGTGAACGCGCCGAGGAAGCCCGCTACGCCCTCGACCAGCAGACCCAGATGCGCGTCACTGCCCGCCGCAACAAGCTGCTCGGCCTCTGGGCAGCCGGCCTGATGGGCGTCAGCGGCGAGAATGCCGAAACCTACGCCAAAAGCGTCGTTGTGGCAGACCTTGAGGAAGCCGGCGACGGCGACGTGATCCGCAAGGTACTGACCGACCTCACCGCCGCCGGCATCACCCGCACCGAGGCCCAGGTCAAGGAAGAGCTGGCCCGCCTGCTGCCGGTGGCCCGCGACGAGATCCTTCGCGAAACCAAGGGCTGATCCGCCTCAGCGCACCAGCCGCGATCTGACGCCCGAGCCCGAGGCCGGATCGTAGCTGGCGGCGCAGCCCGGCGTATCGTGCCCCAGCGGGGTAAATGACACGCAGTTGAACTGAGCCCCGGCGCCGTCCCGGAAGGTGGGCTTGCCATGCCAGGCCTGCATGCCGGGTTTGCCCGTCCAGGCGCTGAACATCACCTTGCCGGCGGCCTTAGGGATGGCGGTGTCGCCCGGCTCGGTCGCGTAGTACGGCACGCCGTCAACGAACCAGGTAATCCCGTCGGGGCGCCATTCGAACGCATAAAGATGCGGCCGCGCGGCAGCATCAAAGGGCAGGTCGAAGGTAGCCGGCTTGATGCTTTTGCCATTGCGGAAATAGTTGAAGTGGATCTGCGTCGTGTCGGTGCCCACGAACTCGATGTCGATCTCGTCGTGCGGATCGCCGAACCATGGTCCGGTATATGTGAAGAAAGCCGTTACGATGCCGGATCCCTTTGCCGGCTGCATGATCACTTCATAACGGCCGTAGTGGTAGGCCTCGTTCGACTGCATCTCGCCCGCCGTAAACGGAAGGCCGCCATGGCTTTCACGCTTCACTTCCAGGAAGGCGCCGCCATTGCGGGCTTCGATATTCTCCGGGCGCCAGTCGCCGCCGTAGAAGCTTTCGGCGTTTCCATGGTTGGACGCGGTGAACACGCCGTCGCGCAGCGGGTTTTCGAGGCGGGTGAAGAAGCCGCCGGTCTGTGGCTTGCGGGGCGGGCTCCAGCGTTCAGGAATGCCTGCAACCTTTGAAGGCTCGACCGGGCGCACCCACGGGTAAAAGTCCGGCGCGTTAACCGCAACCGGAGGCCGGGGCAGCTCTGCTCTGGCTGGCACAGTTTCGGACAGCTTGCTGTCTTCCGGCGCCGAACGCGGCAGTAACCAAAGCGCCAGCAGCACAACCACGATCCAGGCGCCAAGGACCAGCCGGTCCGCCCCTGCATCTGCGCGGCGCCAGGGCGCCGGGTTGTATGGTTGATGCCCGGCCAAGACCCGCGCCCTTCTGTTAACGCTTCGCTAACCAGCAAAAAATGCGCCAACGCGGGTAAGGAATTCAGGCGGCGGTGCTGTCGTCCGGGGAGGGGGACGTCAGGGCAGACCGGTTGCGCATCATGAACAATGGCACCGAGCCGATGGGCGTTATGGCCCAGTCGAGTGGCTGGTCATGCGCCTCCGCCGGAACCCGGTCGATCTGCTGGGCCGCGTAGGCCACGGCGCAGGCGAACGCCCGGCCTTTGGCGCGCAGGACAGACAAGGCCTGATCGTAATGGCCGCGGCCATAACCCAGACGGTTACCCAACGTGTCGAAGGCAAGCAGCGGTGTCAGCACCAGCGTCGGCGTCGCCTCGGGTGCATCTTCCGGAGGCTCCGAAAGGCCGAAGCCGCGCCGCTCCAGCGGCTCGCCGGGCGACCAGAGCCGCCAGCTGATCCCGTTCGGCGTCATGCGCGGCAGGCAGGTTTCCGCACCCGCCCGTGCCAACCGGTCGAGCAGCGGCATGGGGTCCAGTTCTTCATTGATCGGAACATAGGCCGACACGACGGGGCCATACCGTTCCAGCAATTTCATGGGGAAAATCGCCGCCAGCTTTTCAGCGGCGTCAGGATCGCGCGCGGCAGCTTCCGCGCGCAACGTGCGCATCCGGTGGCGCAGGTTTGTCTTGTCGTCTTCGATGCTCATGGGGCCTTCTAGCGAGGCTTTATCGCGCCGTCACCGAAGAAGGGACACAAGAACCGCAATCGCCGCCAGGCACATTTCACTCCCATCGACCTAGAGACTAGGTGGGCGCCGGATGAGCCCAGGCCACGGCCCGGACCAGGATGCCAGCTCCCTGATGGTAAGTAAGGTCGCTGGAGATCAGTCCCAGCGCGCGTCGCAGCCCTTGTGAACGGTCAATGTAGTAGGCCGCAGGGCAGCTGGGAAGGGGCCCCGGTCAGGGCGTTACGTCGAAGGCGTAAAGAAGCGTGCGCTGGACAGCGTTGAAGTTGTTGTCCGACACGATCCAGAGGCGCAGTTCGCCGCTCTTCAGAACCTCCGCAGCAAGGCCTTCAAAATTGTCGGTGAGCATGGGCCGCGACAGCGTCAGGCGCTGGCTTTTGCCGGGTCCCCAGACCAGCACGGAACGGGCGCCCCTTAGCGGATCAAAGGCCCGGTAGAGGCTGATCTCGCGGTCTTCGCCCGAGGGCAGGCGGACAATGTCCATCCCGACGAGTGCAAAGCCCTTGGGGTTCGCGGAATGCCGCCCGGTCCATCGCGATGTGCCATCGGCCTGAACTTCGCCAATGGGCGAGACGGAATCCGACGCGCTTTCATAGCCGAACAGCAGGGCGCCATCCGGCGTAAGAGCAAGCGCTTCCGGCCCGGAATTCGTGTCGACCGGCTTGCCGTCATATTCTGCGGGCAGGGTCGCGGCGTGGACAGCCCGGGCAGCGGCGCCGCAGCCTGCAAGGTCAAAGGCCTCGATCCGGAAGTCGCGCTCGAAGCTGACGAAGGCCACGCCGTCGTACCAGACCAGTCCCTCGGCATCGTTCTCCGCTTTGCCCGACAGGAGCCGGCCGTCCGCGCCCGTCATGTAGCCGATCGTGCCGGTTGTGGGCGCACCTTCGATCACCGACAGCCCGATCCAGGCGCCGGCATCGGACACCGCCAGGAGATTGCCTTGCGCAAAGGCGAGGCCGGATAGGCCGCCGAAGTTCGGATCCGCCGAGGCAAGATCCCAACCGCCGGCAAACCGGGCGCCTTCCGGCAGCCGTTTGGAAATCGCGCCCGCCTGCGCATCGCTCAGCGCACGGACGGCCAGCGCAATGTCCGAGAAGCGGGAGGGCGTCACCGTTTCCGCGCCGCAAGACTTTTCCCGTATCTGAGGCGCAAGCACTGCTGCAGCATTCGTTGATGGCTGCACGGCCACCGTCGCCGATTCGGCAGACGCCACCGGGGGCGCTCCGGGCGCGGCGCAGGTGACGAGGCCGAGCAGGGCGGCGGCCCAGCCGAAAGCAGCCAAAGAAGTCTTCATATCCAAGGCAGTGTCTCCTGGCGGGCCCGTATGCCTCTCAACCGGGTGGGGCGGCAGGATGACAAAGTGCAGTCGTTTTCGTGAAGGCAGTCTTTATTTCAAATCCGAACGCTTACACAAAGTTACACATGAGCCAGATTCCACTCGCCCGCCGTTCGCCCATTCCGCCCGAGAACTGCAATCTCGCGCGGACGATCGAGATCGTTGGCGACCGCTGGACCCTGCTGATCCTGCGTGCGGCGCTTTACGGCGTACGCCGCTTTGACGACTTCCAGGCCGAGCTCGGCTGCCCGCGTACGGTCCTGTCCGGGCGCCTGAAGATCCTCGTGGATGCCGGGCTGCTAACGAAAAAGACCTACAAGGTGCCCGGAAAGCGGGCGCGGCCGGAATACGTTCTTTCGGCCATGGGTCTGTCGCTGCGGCCCATCCTGATCGGGCTGACCCAGTGGGGCGATGTCTGGCTGGGCAAGGGCGAAGTGCCGCCGATCAGCTTTACCAAGGCCGGTACAAAGACCGCGATCCGGGCGGCCTTCGTGGACCCGGACGGGCGGGAAGTCCGCCCGGACCAGATCCGCGCGGTCCTGCGCGGATAGGGGTGGCCCGCCCGGCTGCAAAGGACTTGTTTTTGGCTCTTGCAATAGGCGAGCCTTCCGCTTATTCCCACCGCTCTGCCGCTCGCGGCAGCCATACCCACTTCAGGATGCGGGCGTAGCTCAGGGGTAGAGCACAACCTTGCCAAGGTTGGGGTCGAGAGTTCGAATCTCTTCGCCCGCTCCAGAAGAAACTCAAGGAAAACACGCCAAGGCTCCGGCGCCGCGCTTTTGCGGCGCGGTCCTGCCAGTCCTTCGCCTGGTCAAGGTGTGCGCAGGATTTCGGCGGGTCTGGGGGCGAGGGCGGCCATGCCTGCAGCTGCTCCGCCGAATGCCGAGACGGCGATGGCGCCGCCCACGACCAGCGCAGCCGGTTGCCATGGCATCTGCCACTGGGCTTCGAACACATAGGTGACGATGGGATAGGACGCGGCGACGCCGATCAGCGTGCCGATCAGGGCTGCAATGCCTGCCGCGAGGCCGAATTCGGTCGCGTAAAGCCGCAGGATCTCGCCGCGCGAGGCCCCGAACACTTTCAGAAGGGCGGCCTCCCGCCGCCGCTTTCGGGCGAGGGCCGCAAACGAACCGGCCAGCACGAGCAGGCCGGCCAACGTGACTATCCCCGCAGCGGCATTCACAGCCACGGCAATCTGGCCGAACAGGCGCGCGGCGGTCTCCAGCGCCGGGCGCGTCTGGAAGACGACCACTTCGCGCAGGTCCTTGCCGAGCGCAGTGATGATCGCGCTTTCCTGCTCGGGTGTGGCGCGCGCGATAGCGACATAGGCAGGCTTAGCGGCTTCGAGTGTTCCCGGCGAAAGGATGAAGGCCGTGTTCGACCCGATGCCGAACGTGCCCCAGTCGACCTTCCGCAGCGAAGCGACGGTGGCCGTCACGTCGCGCCCGGCGATGCGCAAACCGACAGTGTCGCCGATGCCGATGCCCAGCCCTTTCGCGGCGTCCTCCTCGACCGAGGCGAGCAGGGGTCCGGTATAGCCGGCGGGCCACCAGTTGCCCGCGACAAGTTGCGTCTCGGGCGGGCGTTCGCCGAAATAGGTAAGGCTCGTCTCGCCGCGGACGACCCAGCGTTCGGATTCGGCCACGTCCTCTTCGACGAGCGGCTTGCCCTTAAGCGACATGACGCGGCCGAGCAGGAAGGGCGCGCGGCGATAACGGTCGGGATCGGAAATGTCGACGCCATTGTCTGCCATCACGGCGTCGAAGGTTTCGACCTTGTCATTCGGAATCTGCGAGAGAACGAGTGAAGGCGCGTTGGCAGGTGCCGTGGCCGAAATCTGGCGGATCAGATTCGTCTGTACAGAGACGACCAGCACCAGAAGGACAAGCCCGAGGCCGAGCGAGGGCACGATGGCAGGCGCGAGGGAGCCTGGCCCGCCAAGGTTTGAAAGCGCGAGGCGCCACATGCCACGGGCCGGATGCGACGCTGTGCGGGCGAGGCGCTTCACCAGAAGCGCCGCAAGCACGAACAGCGCGGCAGCCACAATGGCGCCTGCGAGGATGACCGCGGTCAGCGCCGGCCGGTTGCTGCTGAACGTGGCGAGTGCGGCGAGCGCTGCTGCGGCGCCCGCGGCCCAGCTCCTCTCAAGCCAGGGCGTGGCCGCGCGCGCTTCGTCGCCGATGCGCCGGAACAATGTGGATGGACGGGTGGCGCGGGCCTTGCCGATGGCGGGCAGCGCGAAAACGCTGGCGGCGAGCAGGCCGAGGGCCAGCGCCTTCATCAGCGGGAGCGGATGCAATGTCAGCTGCTGCGGAATCGGCAGCGCGCTGCCGGCGATGCTGGCGAGCAGGAAGGGGGCGGTAGCGCCAAGCGCCGTGCCGGCAAAGGCGCCGAGCAAGGCGAGGAGGCCAAGCTGGAGCAGGTAGGCAGCGCGGAGGGTGGCGGCATCTGCGCCGAATACTTTCAGCACTGCGATTGAGGGAGTCCGCGATTCAAGGAAAGCGGCTGTCGCCTGCGCAACGCCGATACCGCCGGAGATGAGCGCGGCAATGCCGATCACGGCGAGGAAACTGTTGAGCGTTTGAAGGAGGTCCTGCAGGCCGTCGACCGCTTCCTCCGGCCCTCGAAGCTCGGTGCCTTCGTCCGGAAAGGTTTCCTTGAAGCTGTGCTGCGCGGCGTCGAATGTTTCGCCGGGCTTGAACACGATGCGCACGCTGGAGCGGAACAACTGGCCCGGTGTGAGCCGTCCGGCGTCTTCGAGAGCGGTGAGCGATACCATCGCTTCCGGGCCGAAACCGCCGGGCGATCCAATCCGGTCCGGCACGCTGTCCAGCCGGCCGGTGATGATGCCCGGGACGGGGCCGATATCGACTTCGTCGCCGACGGACACATCGAACCGGTCGAGGAAAGATTGGGTAACAACGACGCCCCAGCGGTCATCTCGCGGGGCGAGCGCCGCTTGCAGGTCTGACTCGCCGCCCGAAATCACGGCGGTGCCCAGCAGCGGATAGCGGGCATCCACGGCGCGGAGATCGACTTGGGCCCGGACATCCTTCGCGGCGCCCATAACGTCCAGAGACGCCGTCTCGGACACTGTCCCCAACGCTTCTGCAAAGGCACGTTCTTCCGCAGACGGACGTCTTTGTGCGGTCGTGAATTGGGCATCGGCGCCGAGCAGGGTGCGCGCCTCGCTGGCTAGTCCCCGGGAGAAACTTTCCGCGACGGACCCGGCAGCGGCAATCGCCGCCGTCCCGAGGGCCAGGCAGGCGAGGTAGATCCAGAAACCTTTCAGGCCGCGCGACAACTCGCTGCGCGCCAGCTTGATTGCAGGGCTGTTCATACGATCTGCCCGTCGCGCATGTGCACCGTGCGCCCTGCACGGGCGGCGAGGTCATGGTCGTGTGTGACGATGACCAGGGTCGAGCCGCGATCCTTCGCGATGGAGAAGAGCAGGTCGGCGACGATGCGGCCGCTTTCGGAATCTAGGTTTCCGGTCGGCTCGTCGGCGAATACGAGCACGGGATCAGATGCAAGTGCGCGGGCCACGGCGACACGCTGGCGCTCGCCGCCGGAGAGCTGTCCCGGATAGTGAAGCCTCCGCGCGCTGAGGCCGACGGCATCGAGCGCCGCATTGGCTCTGGCGTCCACCTTGTCCAGCCGCGCGATCTCGAGCGGGGCCCGCACATTGTCGAAGGCGGTCATCGTTTCCAGGAGGTGGAAGGACTGGAACACCATGCTGACACGGCCCCGCCGGAGCCTTGCCAGCGCATCTTCGCCCAGCGCCTCGATCCGCTCGCCCAGCAGGGTGACTTCGCCGCGGGTGGCGCGTTCGAGACCGGCAGCAACTGCGATCATCGAGGATTTGCCTGACCCGGACGGGCCGACGATGGCAACGCTTTCGCCGCGGCCGGCGGAAAAGTCGACGCCCTTGAGAACGTCCAGCGAGGCGGCGCCATCCTCTCCTCCAGCCGACGGAAAGGTCAGCCAGACACCGGTCATCTTCAGCGCTTCAGTCATGGACGAATACTTTCTGCAGGGCGCGGCACACATTGTCAGGCGCGGACCCGGTGTCTATCTCCAAGTATGACTTCGTTTGCATCTCGATTCCGGCAAGCCCTCGGGCGCAGCCTTTCAATCGCCACCTTGGGTGTTTGCGTTTTGCTGGCGGCGTGCGGCGATCCCGATGCGACACCTCAATCCGCTGCAATGCCGGTTGCGACCGAGGCGCCGTTGGCGCCCGCCGCCGAGCAGGCGAGTGACGCGCCTGTGGTCGTGTTTCTCGGAGACAGTCTGACGGCAGGCTATGGCCTCGATCCGGAGGATGCGCTGCCCGAGCAGGTCGAAGCCGTGTGGCGCGCGCGCGGGATTGATGCCGTCGCAGTCAATGCCGGGGTGTCGGGCGACACGACCGCAAACGGGCTCGCGCGCTTCGACTGGAGCGTGACAGCCGCCGAACCGGACCTGCTGGTCGTGGCCCTCGGCGCCAACGACTTCCTGTTGGGCGTTCCCCCGGATGTGACGCGGGCCAACCTTGCTGCCATCCTCGACAAAGCGAAGGCGGCAGGTATCCCCGTCGTTCTGGTCGGTCTCTCACCCCGCGGAGACATTGCGCCAGGCAGCCGGGAGGCGGCGTTCGCGGCGATATACCCCGATCTCGCAGCCGAGTTCGGCGTGCCCTATTATCCGTCACTCCTGGGTTCGATCGAAAGCGACCCTTCGATGTTGCAGAGCGATGGATTGCACCCGACCCGGGAAGGCGTCGTGAAGATTGCCGAGCCGCTGGCGAACTTTCTCGATCCGGTCATCGCAGGCCTCGAACCAGATATGCCCTGACCTGCCAGAGCCAAATTCGCGGCACTGTGGCCCGTGATCCAAGTCATTGAAATCGCGCCCTTTTGTGATGGCCTGTGAAGGCGGGATAGCGGCTACTCTTCCTATTTGAGAATGATTATCAAGAATCCAGTTGCAAATCATTCTCAATTTGATTAGCCCACAAAGCGACCGGGGCGGGGGCTTTCATCCGCCATTCCCTGCTGAAAATGCGCTTTGGAGATGATAATGATACGCAGTCGCAAAAAGAATTCTGTTTCCCTTGCCCTATTCGCTGCTTTGGCGGGCGGGTTTGGTGCACACGCCGACGAGGGCCCGGGCGATGCCGAAAAGCGGGAAGAGACAATCTACGTTGAGGGCTCCGAACTGCTCTACAAGGTCGATCATTCCGCGTCGCCCAAACTGACCCAGGCGCTGGTGAACACGCCGCAGACGCTGACTGTGATCAGCGAGCAGCTGATTGCGGATCAGGGCGCCGTCAGCCTGATGGAAGCGCTGCGCAACACGCCCGGCATCACGATGCAACTCGGCGAGAACGGCAACACCTCGTCTGGCGATACATTCACGATGCGCGGCTTTGCCTCGCAGGGGTCGATCTTCCAGGACGGTATTCGCGATCTCGGCGCCGTGACGCGCGACAGCTTCAATCTGGCTCAGATCGAAGTCGTCAAGGGGCCGGCGGGCTCGGATATCGGACGGGCAGCCTCCTCAGGCTATATCAACCAGATTTCCAAAACGGCGACGGCGGATGCGATGCGCCACCTGTCTGCCGGCGTGACCAGCGAAGGCGGCACGCGGTTCACCGGCGACATCAATCAACCGCTGAGCAAAACGTCGGCCGTGCGCCTGAATGTCATGGTGCAGGACTTGCCGGTGGCGGGGCGCGACGAAGTCGAAAATACCGGTTACGGCATCGCTCCAGCCTTTGGCTTCGGTCTTGGCACGGAAACGGAGTTCCATCTTTTCGGCCAGCACGTTGTCCAGGACAATGTTCCGGATGGCGGCATTCCGTCGATCGGCCTTGAAGGTTTCTACAATGCGGATGCCCTTCTGCGTGCCGGTGCGCCGGCCGACCAGGCAAACTTCTATGGATCTGTCAGCGACTTCGAGGATGTCGAAGCGAACATGATCACCGCGAAGATCATCCACGATCTCGGCGGCGATCTGGCCCTGACCAATACATCGCGATTTGGCCGGACGCAGATGGACCGTGTGCTGACGGGTATCAACGCGCTTGCCGCGCCTTCGGCAGACCCGGCGACCTGGACCGTTTCCCGGTCGCGTCAGCGGGTGGACCAGTCGAACGAGATTCTTGCGAACCAGACGATCCTGACCGGTAGCTTTGATACCGGCATACTGACACATGATTTCTCGACCGGGATCGAGGCGCTCTACGAGGCGCAGAAGTCTCTGACCTTTGCAACAACCGGCCTTACCATTCCGGCGGCGCCTCTCTACAACCCCGATGCAAATGTGATACTGGCGACGCCCTTCGCGACCGGCGCATCCGCCAATGGCAGCACGACGACATTTGCGGCCTTCCTCTTCGATACGGTCAAATACTTGGAGAAATGGTTCTTCACGGCCGGTGTTCGTGCCGAGAACTACACGACGGATTATGATTCCGTAGTTGCCTCGACCGCTGCCACCCATCCTACCCTTCCAGTCGGGACGCTTGTTCCTGCCAATCTGTCGGCGGACGATACGTTGATCAGCTGGAAACTCGCCGCGCTATACAAGCCGGCTGAGAACGGAAGCGTGTATGTCAGCTATGCAACGGCGCTGACGCCGCCCGGCGGCTCGAACTTCTCGCTGTCAACCACCGTGTCCAACATAAACAATCCTGTCTTCGACCCTCAGGAGACGGACAATCTTGAAATCGGTACCAAGTGGGATCTGTTCGGCGACAGGCTCGCCGTGACCGGTGCCTATTATGAGACGACTAACAGGGATGAACTGGCGGTGCTTGATCCAGGAACCAACACCTACGAGCAGTTGGGTGAGCGAACCGTCAAGGGCTTTGAAATCTCGGCAGTCGGAGAGATCACGGACAAATGGCAAGTTTCTGCTGGTGCTACCACCACAGATACCCAAGTCACCGAAGGTACGACCGGGAACAACACGGCCGGTTCCTCCGCGCGCTGGTCGCCCGATTTCTCGGCCACTGCCTGGTCGAGCTATGATGTGACCGAAGCGCTGACGCTGGGTGGCGGGGTTCGCTATCTCGGTGAACAGAAGCGGGTTGTCGTTCCGGGTACGGATCTGTCGACACAAAACGTGCCCATCATCGAGGCTGCGACCGTGGTGGACCTCATGGCGCGTTACGACCTTACAAAGGCGGTGTCCGTTCAGCTCAACGTCTACAACCTGTTCGATGAGGCCTATATCGCGACCCTCAACAACTCGGGTGCGCGCCTGACGCCTGGTCAGCCGCTCACGGGCTACCTCTCGCTGAACGTCCGGTTCTGACGCGTCATGCTGTTGCATGTTCCGGAGGTTCTGTCCGCGCAGGAGGTTGCTCGCCTCCGGTCTGCCCTAGAAGGGGCGGACTGGAGCGATGGCGCCCGGACAGCGGGTGGGCAGGCGGCGCGTGTGAAACAGAACCGTCAGTTGGCCGCGGATTCGCCGGGCGCCGCAGAGATGGGCGAGGCGGTGCGCACGGCGATGCTGCGCCATCCGCTTTTCCGCTCAGCGGCGCTTCCGCGCACGGTGCTGATGCCGCGTTTCAACCGCTATGAGGGGGGCGGCCATTACGGCAACCATATCGACAGCGCGGTGCATCATGATCCGTTCACGGGCAATGAGGTGCGCACGGATGTGTCGACCACACTGTTCCTCAGCGACCCGGCCGAATACGACGGCGGAGAGCTGATCATAGAGGATACTTACGGCACGCACGAAGTGAAGCTCAAGGCGGGCGATGCGATACTTTATCCCGCCACGAGCCTGCACCGGGTGGAGCCCGTCACCCGCGGCACACGGCTGGCTTCATTCTTCTGGACCCAAAGTCTGGTGCGCGATGATACGCGCCGCGCCATGCTGTTCCAGCTCGACATGGCTATCCTCTCCCTGCGCCAGAAGTTGTCGGACACATCGGAGATCGTCGCGCTCACCGGCCATTATCACAATCTCCTGCGCCAATGGGCCGAAGTGTGAGCAGCGCGCTGCCTGCCTTGATTTACATTCCCGCAGACGTGGTCTGCGCCGCTGACTATGCACGACGGGCACCTGACCATCTTGATGCGGCCGTCTGGGCATATCTTTCCGGAGGAGCGGCGGATGAAGTCACCCTCCGAGAAAACACGGCAGCTTTCGAAGCGCTCAAGCTGTTGCCGCGCGTGCTGAACGACGTGCGCGGCGGCCACACGGGTCTGGAGCTGTTTGGTCAGGCAATGGCCCATCCGTTCCTGCTGGCGCCCGTCGGGTGGCAGCGTCTTTTCCATCCAGCCGGCGAACTCGCCAGCGCGCAGGCTGCGACCGTAATGGATACGGTGTTTTCCGTGTCGACGTATTCTACCACCGGGATCGAGGACATTGCGGCACACTCGAGGATTGCGCCCTGGTTCCAGATCTATTTCCAGCCGGAACGGGAAGACACCGAGCGGCTCGTCCGTCGCGCAGAGCAGGCGGGATGCCGCGCCTTCATCGTCACCGTTGATGCGCCCGCGAACGGGCCGCGCAATCGCGAGCAGAAAGCCGGCTTTGCTTTGCCAGTGGCTATGCGCGCTGCGAATCTTCCTGCTACGGCGAATGCAGACTTCACCGGGCAGGGCGTTTTCGGCGGCGCGATGGCAAAGTCGCCAACCTGGGACGACGTTGCCTGGCTGTGCGGACTGACAAGTCTGCCGGTGATCATGAAAGGGGTCCTTCATCCAGACGATGCGGCCCGCGCGCTCGATAGCGGCGCGCGCGGCATCGGTGTTTCCAGTCATGGCGGCCGTGTGCTCGACACCGTGCCGGCCGCTATTCAGGCGCTGCCGGCGGTCGCGCGCCGGGTGAACGGGGTGGCGCCGATCCTGTTCGACAGCGGGATCCGGCGTGGAACGGATGCCTTCAAGGCGCTTGCCCTTGGCGCGCAGGCCGTGATGGTTGGGCGGCCCTATGTTCACGCCTTGAGCGTAGCCGGGGCGCTGGGTGTAGCTCACCTTCTCCGGACGCTTCGCGAGGAGCTGGAACTGACGATGGCGTTGATGGGCTGTGCAAAGCTGTCAGACATCTCTGGCGCGCATCTTTTCTGTCCACCGTGATGGCGCCCCTTGACCGAATGTCACCGGTGTCATCTACTGCTCGGTGACCCCGGAGACAATCATCATGGCGACGCAACACCGGCGACACGCGCAATGGAAGCGATTGGCGTCCAGCTTCGTCCTATTGTGTGCGGCGCCAGGATTGGGCGCGGTCGCGCAAGGCTTGCCGCTGGATGGTTTCGAGGACGCCATCCATCATTGGCAACTGAAACGCGGCGGTGCATATGCACGCCATGAGCCCGGCGATGTCGCGGCCATCGCTGACAACCTGCTGCTGATGCAGCGCAATCATGGGGGGTGGGTGCAGAACCGTGACCCCCTGCAGGTGCTTTCAACAGAAGATGTATCCCGGCTGATCGCCGAGAAGGACGAAAAAGCCGGAAGCTTCGACAACCGGAACGTCTTTACACAGATCGAATACCTGATGGGCGCATATGCCCTGACCAGCGATGCGCGATACCGCGAGGGCGCGCGACAGGGGCTGCACTATCTCATTCGCAACCAGTTCGCCGGGTGCGGAGGCTGGCCTCATACGGTTCCGGCCGAGAATGACTATCAAGGCCGTATCACTGTTGCCGACGAAGTGTTTTCCGGGCCGCTCATCCTTCTCCGGCGGGTTGCCGAAGCGAAGGCGCCATTTGATGCGTTCAATGCCGAGACGCGAAGCGAGGCACGCGAAGCGTTGCTTCGTGCGGAGGATTGTCTGCTGCGCCTTCAGATCCGTCAGGGCGGTGCGCTGACAGGATGGGCTGGGCAATATGATGCTGAAACGCTTGAACCCATGGGCGGCCGCAAATTCGAACTGCCTGCAATCGTGTCCCAGGAAACGGTGGCGATCTTGAAATATCTGATGTCGATCAAGGATCCTTCTCCGGAGATCGTGGCAAGCATTGAAGGCGCGGTGGCGTGGCTCCAGAATGTTCGCATCGACGGCGTCCGGCTCGAGACGGTGCCGATCGCAGAGGAGGCTGCGTACGAGTATCATAACGCCAAATTCGACCGCCGGCTGACGCACGATCCCGCCGCGCCGCCGCTCTGGGCCCGATTCTATGATCTCGAAGACAACTCCATTGTCCTTGCAAACCGCGACGGGATCCGCGTCGCGCGCTACGATCAGATCCTGCCGGAACGGCGCACGGGGTACAGCTGGTATGGCGAGTGGCCGGCCGGACTTCTGTCCAGAGACTATCCGAAATGGCAATGCCGCGTGAAGGGTGCGCGAACGGACGGAACGCCGTGCCCCTGAACCGGCGCCATTTCATCACTGCGGCAGCGGCGCTGCCGTTTGCGGGAATGGCCGCAGCATCATCATCCGATCCGGTGGTCCACACGACAAATGGGCCTGTGCGCGGTGCACTCGAAGCTGGCGTTCGGGTTTTTCGAGGTATCCGGTACGGCGCCGACACATCACGGACACGGTTTGCCAAGCCGGAGATGCCAACTCCGTGGGCGGATATAATACCGGCGACCGACTACGGCCCGTCGGCGCCGCAACGTGGCAGTGAGGGGCGCCAGTCCGAAGACTGTCTGTTCCTGAATGTGTGGACGCCGGGTACGGGCGATGGAGGCCGGCGCCCTGTTTTAGTCTATATCCATGGCGGGGCCTACAATTCCGGTTCGGGGTCTGATGCGCTCTACGACGGCACGCGATTGTCGGCGCACAGCGATGTCGTTGTCATCACCGTCAACCACCGTCTCAACGCCTTCGGTTATCTCTATCTGGAGCAAGCGCTACCGGGCCTGTTTCCGGATTCGGGCAATGCAGGTCAGTGGGATCTGGTGCTCGCGCTGGAATGGGTTCGGGACAACGCGTCTGCGTTTGGCGGGGACCCTGGCCGTGTATTGGTTTTTGGCCAGTCCGGCGGCGGCGCCAAGATCGCAACCCTGATGGCGACGCCGGCTGCAGCTGGACTGTTCCAGTCTGCAGCCACGATGAGTGGACAACAGGTTACGGCATCTGGCCCGCTGAATGCGGGCAGGCGCGCGCAGGCATTTCTGCAAGCGCTGAAGCTCAAGCCATCAGAGGTCGGACGGATAAAAGCCCTTCCGGTCGAATACATGGTCGAAGCGCTTGGCGTGCGCGATCCGCTGGATGAAACGCAAGGGCTCTACTTTGGGCCCGTTCTCGATGAGCGCATGCTGACGCGGCACCCCTTCTGGCCGGATGCGCCGCCGCAGGCAGCAAACATCCCGATGATTCTCGGCAACACTCTCGACGAGACACGGACGCTCATCGGCTGGCGCGAACCCGATATGTTTGATCTGACATGGGAGGCTCTGCCTTCTGCCCTTGGGCGTCACATGCGCAGTGACATCGATCCGGCAACGGTTGTTGCGGCATACCGCGCCGAGTATCCGGAGCGGTCTCCCGCCGAAGTCTTCTTTTCAGCAACCACTGCTGGCAGGTCCTGGAGAGGACAGGTCGAAGAAGCCGATGCCCGCGCGCGGCAAGGCGCGCCTACCTGGGTCTACCGCTTTGATCTTCCGTGGAGCGAGGACGGGGGTAAGTGGGGCGCTCCGCATACGGTCGATATCGGCTATGTATTCCGCAACTTTGACAAGCCGGGCGCCATGCCCGGCGAAGCAGCGGCCGCTCGCCGCATCAGCGACGAGATCAGCACCGCATTTGTTGCGCTCGCGCGTGCGGGAACACCGCTTCATTCGGGCATTGCGGACTGGCCGCAATACCGCATTCCCGCCCGTAATACGCTCGTCTTCGGTGACCGGACGCAGGTGCAGAGCGACCCGCGCGGCGGCGAGCGGAAATTGTATTCCAAAGTGCCCTTCATCCAGTGGGGCAGTTGATCCGTGGAGATGTACTCATGCGATTGCTCACCTGCTCAGTTTTCGCCGCGAGCCTTGCGGCTTGCGCCACGTCACCATCAACCGAAGTCGAAATCACTGACCTTTCGGCGGCAGAGTTGCCCACCGATGTCCGGCGTGTCGCAGAAGGCGCTGCTGCCGGGTTCGTTGTCAACGAAGCCCAGCGGAAAGTGCGTGACGGCCGCACCTATTTCGATGTGGAAGGCGCGTTGCCGGATGGTAGCGAGATAGAGTTCGATATTCTTCTGACTTCTGCGGGGCCAGAGATTGTAGAGACCCAACGCGACATTTCTTGGGCCGACGCACCTGACGCGGTCCAGTCAGCGGCGCCAGAAGTTTCACCTGCGCGCGTCATAGAAAGCAAGCAGGCGAACGGCACGGTGATCTACGAGCTGTTTGCGCCCGGCATGCCTTCGGATCCTGCAATCGAAGTTGCGCTTGACAGGCAAGGAGTTGCCCGCGTGCTTCAAGAGCGTTGGCCGCACTAAAGCGCGCGGAACGTCACCTTCCGGATGAGTGCGGCGCCGCCGCCTGCAGCGTATATAGCGGGACGAAGACTGAGAAAATCTCCGTCGGTATTGTGGTGATATCCGGACACTTCCATCTGAACGCCGTACTTCTCCCATGTCGAACCATCCCGACTTGTGTGGATCGTGACGATGTGACGGTCGTTCCGGATGCGTATGAACAGGCGATTTCCCAAGTCCTCGAGCGCGCGGCCGCGGCGCTGGCGGCCATAGCGATGCATTACGAGCCCATTTGCGTCAAAGCCGAGGCCTGCATAGAGGCGCTTCGAATAGAAAAGCAAAAGTCCGGCTTCTGTGCGCTCGCCAAGTTCGATGTCGGCTTCCACTTCATATGCAAGATCTCCGCAGACATAGCAGAGCGGCGAAGCGTCTCCGGGGCTCGTCCCTTTAGCCGTAAGCGACAGACCTTCGGGTTGCAGATTAAATCGTCTACTTTCATCCGGCGCCGGATTGTAGAAAGCCCAGAGTGTTCCGAGGCGATTGGACGAAAAATCGTCCGAAAGGGGCTGCGCGTGCGGATGGCCGGAAGACGCGACCGGTTTGCGTAAAGGCGCCGAGAGATCTCCCCCCTTGGCAAGCGGCCAGCCGTCTTCCGTCCATTCTACAGGGTCAAGCAGCATCTGGCGGCCCAGGGTCCAGAAGTCGTTCTCGTAGCCGTGATAGGCCATCCACCAACCACCGTCCGGTGCCTCGACCAGCGTTGCATGGCCCCGCGACCACCACTTTTCGCTCGCCGACCAGGTGCGGACAATGGGATTGAATGGACAGTCTTCCCACGGACCATGTATCGACTGCGATCTGGCGACGATCACCATATGTCCCGTCGGCGGGCCGGCTGTGCCACCAACAGCAGTAATGAGATAGAACCAGTCCCCGCGCCGCGTGATCTTCGGGCCCTCAGGCGCAAAGGCTTCAACGGTCCATGTGTCGGGGTATCGCCAGGGATCGTAGACATGCTCGACCTCTCCCGCGGTCGAAAGACCATCATCGGTGAGGCGAACGCGGTCGCCGCCGGAAAGGAAGAGATAGCGCTTTCCGTCTTCGCCGACTGCATGCCCGGGGTCGATGTGCCCGGGTAGCTTGAGATCGACAGGTTCACTCCAAGGGCCTTCGATGTGGTCGGCCCAGATGACATAGTTCGAGCGATAATCCGGAAAGCGAGCAGGGATGTAGATGTAGTATCGGCCCTCATGCTTGCAGAGTTCGGGCGCCCATACGGAGCCGATAGGAGTCTTGAGTGCGGCGGTGACGGGTGACCAGTTCACGAGATCCGTTGATTTCCAGATGACCAGGCCTGGATAGGCGTCAAACGTCGAGAACGTCATGTAGTAGGTATCGCCGTCGCGAAGCACAGTCGGGTCCGGCCGGTCGCCAGAAAAAACGGGGTTGAGGAAAGTTCCGTTTCCGAGATCAGCGCGGCGCTGGCCCTCAAAACCGCCCGGCCAGTTGAGATGCGACCAGTCGGCACCAGACGGCGATATCAATCCTTCTTCGGGCCAGAGCGACGTGCTGGAGGCCGTTTCCAGACGGCTGGCACAAGCCTTCAAAGGCAGGGCGGCGAGGCCAGAGAGTGCCATGCGTCGGGTCAGCTTCATTGATGGCTCCATTTCAATCGGCATGCGGACAAAAAAGCCGCCGGATCGGGGGCGATCCGGCGGCCAGGGATGGCGCGAGTAAATCGGCGGAGAGAGGGGCTCCACCGATGCCGCCTCAGCCTTTAGTAGCGGTACCGGACGCCGACAACGAATTCGCGGCCAGTATGCTCATAGTTCAGGCTGTTCTGACGTTGGCTGCTGATCCAACGCTCGTCATAGACATCGGTGAGATTGATCGCCTCGAAGGTCAATTCAATCTTGTCCGTCAGTTCATACGAAGCAGAAACGTCAACGTTCAGCGTCGCTGCCTTGCCTTCGACATCGTTTCCGCTCGCTGCCGGAACGAGCGTAAGGTACTCATCACGCCAGCTGCTCGAGACGCGCGCTTCAAACGGGCCGCGCTCGTAGTAGAGTGTGGCCGACACTGAAGACGGAGACTGGCCAACCAGCGACTCGGTCACCGTGGCGCCGGTCGTCGGGTTGATGATGTAGTCGAACTCGGAGTCAATCTTTGTGTAGTTCACTAGACCGCCGAAGCCGTGAAGCTCCTCAGGAATGAATTCAAAGTTGAACGGGGTTTGAAGCGTGACCTCGAAACCGTTTAGCACGCCGCCTGGCGTGTTGACGAAGTTGGTCACGACGAACGAGTCGGCCGGTGTTACACCCGGACCGAGCAGCGAGTTCGGGAAGCCCGTCTCCGAGTAAGGGATAGTGCGAACCAGGCGCTGAGTGAAGCTCTCGATGTTCTTGCGGAACAGGGCAACCGAGAATAGGGCCTCGTCATAGGGATACCATTCGAGCGAAAGATCCACGTTGTTGGACTGGATCGGTTCAAGATAGGGGTTGCCCGAAGTAAGCGAGAAGCCGGGTGGGCTGATGTCGATCGAGCCGCCTGGTGTCAGCGAGGCAAGGCTTGGTCGAGCAATTGTCTTGGCCGCTGCAATCCGCAGGACAACGTCGGCCGATGGTTCGATCACGACATTGAGGGCCGGCAGCGTGTTATCGTACTTAAAGTTGGCTTCGACAGGGGCGCCGCTGAGAATACCCACGGACGTCAGGTCGGTTTCGACATAGCGAACACCCAGGTTGCCACGTACCGGGATATAGCCGAGGTCGGCGTTCCAATCGATCTGCACGTAACCGCCGGTCGACTTCTCTACGGCACTGCGGGTTTCGCCATCAAACCGTGTCTGGCGGAAATCACCGAAGGAGTTGACGCAGTTGCAGTCGAAATCGATCAGCGCATTCAGTGCATTAAGGTCCGGGATCACCCAGCTGGTAGGCGTTCCGGACGGCAGGTCCATACCGTTACCGAAGTTTTCCAGTAGCGTGGTGTAGGCGCTCAGCGGAATGCCTTGGGCGTTCAAAGCGGCAGTGGTTGTGGCGCTGACAGCTTCTGTCGTGCGCCATTCCTTAACGTCAAAGCCGAACTCCTTGTAGGAAACGCCGCCGCTCAGGGTGAAGATGTCGTTCAGGTCCCAAGCGAGATCCAGACGGCCCATGTCAAAGGAGTTCACCGTCTTGTTCGGCCGTTGGCGGATGATTGAAGCATCACCAGCCGCCGTGCTTGAGGAGAATACGTAGTTCGCCGGGTTCGTCACGTCGAAGGCATAGTTGAATGCCGGCAGGTTCGGATCAGAATAGTCATAAGAATATCCATCTACGTCGTAGCGCTCGAGGGAGATGGTAGTTTGTTGAGGGTTTGTCCCCACGGCGCGCGAGACGCCGGCCATGCCAGAAAGGCGCAGGCTGTCGGAGATTTCGGACTCAAAGTTCAACGAGTTTTGGAGGAACTCTGTCGACAGAACGTCGATGCGCTGCTCGGTCCGGATGTCGACATCATTGAATGTCCCCTGAACCAGCGTCGCGTTGTCGTCGACGCGACCCGAGACGAGGTCGACCGCCCGTAGGCCCTGGACGCCCGTCTCCCGGGCGAAAGAAATTACTTCCAGAAATTCTTCGTTCCTCGTCTGGTCGAGTTGGGCGTAGAGCGAGTCGAAAGTAATTTCGGTGCCTTCCCACGGTTCGACCTGGAATGCTCCCGTGAATCCAAGGCGTTCGCGATCATAGCCGATGCGGCCATAGCGGGGGATGCGAGGATGTGCACCGCGCGCTGCCGCTGCGGCGGCTGCTGCCCCGGTCAGCACGGCGCCGCTGGCATCCGTTACGGTGCCAACAGACTGATAGCAACGCGTAGTGTTGACAAAGCTGGGGCCGGCGCAGCCATCGTCGGCCGGTACGCGGAAGCGGCCCGAGCTGGAGCCTTCCTCGAATGTGTTCCGGGTGGAGTAGGCGACCGATACCAGCGCGCCAACCCGATCATCGAACCAGCGGTCCGAGAGCAGCGCAGTGAAGCGGGGATCCGTATTCTCTGACAGGTCGTTGTAGGAGGCCTGTGCGCCGGCCGCGAAGGTGAAGCCGTCATAGTCGAATGGTTTGGCAGATCGCAGCTGGACAGTGGCGCCGAGCGAGCCTTCATCGACTTCGGCTTCTTGCGATTTTGCGATTTTCACGCTGGTGAAAAGGTCGGCAGCAAAGACGTTGAAGTCGAACTGGCGGTTGCGGTTGGCGCGGCCATCGCGGCCGCCGGTAGTGGCCAGGGCTTCCATGCCATTGATCTGAACACGGACGAAGTCCGACGACAGGCCGCGCACGTTGATGGAGCGGCCTTCGCCGCCATCACGGTCAATCTGTACGCCCGGCACCCGCTGAAGGGCTTCGGCGAGGTTGAGGTCGGGGAAGTCGGCGATGTCTTCGGCGCTGATCGCGTCGACAATCCCGGTTTCATTGCGCTTGACGGCGATCGCCTGTTGCAAGCTCTGGCGGAAGCCGGTCACGACGACCGTTTCCTGACGCGCTTCGCTGTCTTCCGGCGTGTCTTGCTCCTGTGCGTTGGCTCCGCCTGCAAGCAGGCCGACTGCAGCGGCTCCCATGAGCAGCCGGAAGTTAAAACTGGTGTCCCTGAAACGCATCTTTGCTCTCCTCCCAGGATTGAGCGTTGTCATCTGGCGGCTGCCTACTAGGGAAGCCACTCATTATGTCACCGGTAGCATAAGTAAGAATGCCACCGGTATCAATTATAATTCTTTCGGTCCTGTCATCTTCTTGGTCCATTCCCGAAAGGGTGTTGCAGAAAGGTCGCCCCGAGTAGGTCGGGGTAGAGTTAGTGGGCGTTGTCCGGTTGTTGTGCCATGGCGGGCGCGGCGGTGCAGGTGATGGCCTCCATGCCGTTCATCTCGATGCGCGCTGTCTGGCCCGCGCGCAGGGGGTGAACGCCAGTCACGGCGCCGGTCGTGACCTGCATGCCGCGCTTGAGCGGGTGGCCTTGCCGGGCGCAGATTTCGAGCACTGCGCGGAACGATTCGAGCGGACCGCCAGGGATCGCCGACGCATCCGCGGCCCCGACCTCAACACCGTCGATCAGTGTACGGAGCCGCCAGTTCGAAGGGCTCGCGTCCCGCCATGAGGGAATCTCGCCGCCGACAATCAGGCCATTATTGTTGCCGAAATCCGAAATGGTGACGAGCGGGCCATGGTCATTGATTTCGGCAAAGGGGCTGGACGCGATTTCGACCCCAAGCCTGGCTGTTGCGGCCATTTTTGTTGCGTCTGCGAGGCTCCAGACTGTTTTGCCAGCCGGCGCATCTTCACCAACTTCAATGACGATTTCGCCTTCAATCGCGCCGAAGCCGCCATTGAACAGAAAGGCGGTTCCGGCCGCGTCCGATGCGCGTGTCAGCTGGCGGGCGAAGATCGGGCCGGCGAGTCGGTCGGTGCCATAAGTGCCATCATGGGGAGCATTGATCCTGCCGACCTTCCATCCCACGACGCGGTCCGGCCATAGGCTGATGGCGTGCGTTTGGATAAGATATGCCTCGGCAAGGGACGCGGGCAAGGCGCCCGGATAGGCGGCAAGGGAACGACCTGCGAGACGCGCTTCAACAAAGGCAGTTGCCCGCGCGTCGTTGGCGGGGTTGCCCGGGCGTCCCGTGAAGTGTGTACTGGCCATTACGTCTCGTCCCTGGTGGCGGGGAGCCGGATGTCCGGGGCCCGCCTGCCGTATTTTTTAACCCTAGCCTGTTGCTGGACAGGTTTGGAAACCGGTGTCATAGTCTTCCGAAACGGGGATGTGTCAATCGATTTCTCAATCGGCTCGTCCAGAAAAATCATTGTAAGCCTTCCGGGAGGATCAGATGTCGGTGCAACTCTACCGGGCCATTGCAGCTTGCGCGGCGATGGTTCTCGCTCCCCTGACGGGCTGTGCCACACCGCCCGCGCCCGCGACGGCCGCCGAGGTGCAGACAAGCCCTGCAACGTCGGAAGTCCCGGCGGGGCCCGTCTGGTTCTTCCCGTCCATCGACTGGCAATCGATCACGGATGGCGGACGCGGCGGCGAGATTGTCCGCGTCACGACGCTCGCAAATGACGGCCCGGGCAGCCTGCGCGAAGCAATCGCGAAGGAGGGTGCGCGCATCATCGTGTTTGAAGTCGGCGGTGTGATCGATCTTGAGAAGCAGACGATAACTATCAGCAATCCGCACCTTACGATTGCAGGTCAGACAGCGCCGTCGCCGGGCATCACGCTCATCCGCGGCGGCATCGACGTGAAGACGAATGACGTGATCATCCAGCATCTTCGCATCCGTCCGGGCGACAATGGCGAAGCGCGCGGCAGCGGTTTTGCCGAGGATTCAGTTTCCACCGCGAGCGCCCACAACCTGATTGTCGATCACTGCTCGCTGACCTGGGCCGTGGACGAAAACCTGTCTGCATCCGGCCCGCGCTTTACCGGCTCAACTCCGGAAGAATGGCGGGCAGGTACGTCACGCAACATTCTCTACAGCCACAACCTGATTGCTGAAGGCCTTGCTGACGCGACGCATCCGAAGTTCGAGCATTCAAAAGGCTCGCTCATCCACGACAATATCAGCGGGATCCTGATCTACGGTAATCTGTATGCGCACAATTATGAGCGTAACCCGCTCTTCAAGGGCGGCGTGCAGGGCCAGATCGTCAACAATTTCATCTACGATCCCGGCCAGCGCGCCGTGCATTACAATCTGCAGGCCCTCGAATGGGGCGCAGTGCCGTTCCAGACGGGCAGGATGGACCTGATCGGCAACGTCATGCGCGGCGGTCTCTCGACTGTGGAAGATCTGCCGCTCGTCATGCTGGGTGGTGACGGTGATCTGGCGCTGTATGCGCGGGACAACATCGCTGTGGACTGGAAGGGCGATCCGCTGCCGGAGCGGGGATACTATACGACCGGCCGTGCGAGGATCCGCGACGCGGCAGACGCCATGCCGCTGCCCGCTGGCTTGCCCTTGCTGGCCGCTGAAGATGTCGAATTGTTCGTCCTGAAAAACGCTGGCGCGCGCCCGTGGGACCGGGACGGTCACGATGTCCGCGTGCTCGCGAATGCCGCCGAAGGCCGCGGCAAGATCATCGACAGCCAGGCAGAAGTGGGCGGCTATCCTGTGATCGCGCCGTCCTATCGGGCTTTTGACCCGGCGCTGTGGGACCTTGAAACCATGCTGCCGAAGTCGCCGGAAGCGCTCGATGCCAGCCAGAAGGGCCGGGGCACCTGACCGGCTGACAACGGGGGACAACTTGCCAAAGCGCGGTGTCCGCGCGAGACAGGCGTCTGGCAAGTTCTCCCGTTGCATCAAGGGCCTTCCGTGACCAAACTACCTGACTCTGACCAAGAAGCTGAAATCGCGGCCGCCCTGCGGGAGGCGGCCGCCTTCCGTCAGACGGGCCGCGCGACGATCAACGATATCGCCCGCATCGCCAAAGTCTCCAAGAAAACCGTCTCGCGCGTGATCAACGAGAGCCCGCTGGTCAAGCCGCGCACGCGCCACCTGGTGAAGGTGATCATCGCGGAGCTGGGCTTCACGCCGGACCCGCAGGCCCGTGCCCTGGCACTGCGCCGGTCGTTCCTTGTCGGCATGGTCTATGACAATCCGAGCCCGCAATACGTGGTCAACATGCAGCGCGGCATTCTCGACGGGCTTGAGGAGACGGATTTCCAGCTCGTGTTGCGCCCCGTGAACCGCGCCGATGCGAACTACTGGCACCGGCTGCGTACCTTTATCCAGCAGCACAAGCCCTTCGGCTTGATTCTTCCGCCCTCTGTCTCCGAGGATGAAGAGCTGATCGACATGCTGCGCGAGCATGAGGTCGACTATGTGCGCATCGCATCGGTCGAACTCGACACGCCCGCGCGCATGATCCGCACGCATGATGCAGAAGGCGCTGCGCAGGCCGCCCGCCATCTCTGCGGGCTGGGCCATGTCGACATTGCGCATATACAGGGGCCCGAGACGTTCCGGTCCGCACATGAGCGGCGCAACGGCTTTGTCCGCGGCCTCGCCGAATCCGGACGCAAACTTCCGCCCGACATGATCGCCGAGGCAGGCTACACTTTCGATTCCGGCCTGCAGGCGATGGAGCGCCTGATCTATGCCAAACGCCGGCCGACCGCCGTGTTTGCAGGCAATGATGAAATGGCCACCGGCGCCTATGTCGCCGTCCGCAAGGCCGGTTTGCGAATCCCGGAAGATATCTCGATTGTCGGCTTCGACGACACGCCGATTGCGGGACGTCTCTGGCCCGCGCTCACGACCGTGCGTCTTCCGATCCGCGAGATGGGCAGGGCGGCAGCGAAACTGTTGCTGGACCAGGCTGCCGGCAATCCGCCCTCTGAAATTATAAGCTTTGCGCCGGAGATTGTTGTGCGCGAATCCTCCGCCCAGCCGCCCAGGGCAGGTTGACGGACGATTTGGGCTGAGAAGTCGCTTGCGGTTCGCATGTCCTGTTGATATGACACCGGTTACCAAAAAAGAAACGGCAGGGAGCCCCGCATGAAAATCGCGCTCATCATCGAGAACAGTCAGGCTGCAAAAAGCAGCATCGTCCACGACGCGCTGAAGGCTGTGGCCGAGCCGCTCGGCAATGAGGTGTTTCACTACGGAATGTATACGCCGGAAGACAAAGCCCATCTGACCTATCCGATGATCGGCGTCCTGGCGGGCATCCTGATCAACTCCAGAGCCGCTGACTTCATCGTCACCGGCTGCGGCACGGGTATGGGTTCGAACCTCGCGTGCAATTCCATGCCGGGCGTCTTCTGCGGCCTCATCGTTGATCCGACGGACGCCTTCCTGTTCGGCCAGATCAATGATGGCAACGCGATTTCCATGCCCTATGCAAAGGGCTTCGGCTGGGCGGCCGAACTCAATCTGCAGGACTGCTATCGCAAGCTGTTCGAGGGTGAGCGGGGCGCCGGGTATCCGAAGGAGCGCGCCGCCGTCATGGCGAAGAATCGCGGTATACTCAGTGAACTGAAGAAATCCTCCTGCCACGATATGCTCACGGTACTCAAGACCATCGACCAGGACCTTCTCAAGACTGCCATTTCGGGTGAGAAGTTCCAGCAGTACTTCTTCGCGAACTCGCAGGACAAGGCGATGTCCGACTACCTGAAGGGCGTGCTGGCGGTCTGATCGCCCTCTGCCTGCGCACAGGCGAGTACGTGTAGCTGGAGGGATCCATGAGCCTCAATACATTCAGCCTTGAAGGCAAGGTAGCGCTCGTCACGGGTGCGAATACGGGTCTGGGGCAGGGGCTTGCGGTCGGCCTCGCTGCAGCAGGCGCGGACATTGTTGCCGCCGGGCGCTCTGTGCCATCCGACACCGAAGCCGCCGTCAAGGCGCTGGGGCGCAAGTTCGCCTTCGTTCCGGCCGATTTCACCCGGCCGTCAATCGCCGGTGATGTGGCCGCAAAGGCCGAAGCTGCTTTCGGGCCCGTCAATATCCTCGTGAACAATGCGGGCACGATCAAACGCAACGATGCGCTCGATTTCACGGAGGCAGACTGGGACGAAGTGATGGACGTGAACCTGAAGTCTGTCTTCTTCCTGACTCAGGCGGTTGCCCGCTCAATGGTGTCCTCGGGCGAGGGCGGGAAGATCATCAACATAGCATCGATGCTGTCCTTCCAGGGCGGTATCCGTGTGGCAAGCTATACATCATCCAAGAGCGGCATCGCGGGCCTGACCAAACTTCTCGCCAACGAGTGGGCAAAACACGGTATCAACGTCAACGCCATCGCGCCCGGCTATTTCGCGACCAACAATACAGATGCTCTGCGAGCGGACGAAAAGCGTAACTCGGAGATCCTTGGCCGCATACCGGCGGGCCGCTGGGGGCAACCATCCGATCTGGCAGGCGCGGCAGTGTTCCTGGCATCGCGCGCGTCTGACTATGTGCATGGCACAGTCCTCGCCGTCGATGGCGGCTGGCTCGCGCGGTAGATCGGGACGGAGAGGATAGCAACATGGCGCGGGTGGTCTGTTTTGGTGAACTCCTGCTGCGCTTCACGGCGCCGGGCAGTGAGCGTCTGTTGCAATCCCATGCCCTGGATGTGTGCGTCGGTGGCGCGGAAGCAAACGTCGCTGTCTCGCTCGCGAATTTTGGTCACGCTGTTTCATTTGCCAGCATCGTGGCTGCCAATCCGCTGGGCTCGGCTGCACTGGGAGAACTGCGCCGTCACAATGTTGAAACCCGCGCAGTGCAGCGCTCCCCGAAGCGAATGGGTCTCTATTTCCTTGAGCCCGGCGCTGTGCGCCGGCCTTCGGGAATCACATATGATCGCGCGGGGTCTGCCTTTGCCGAGGCGGCTCCGGATGCAATGGATTGGTCCACGATCCTTCCGGGTGCGAACCTTTTCCACGTGTCCGGCGTCACGCCCGCCATCGGACCCAGGGCTGCAGAGGCGGCGATCCGCGCTGTGAAAGCCGCCAACGCGGCAGGTGTTCCCGTGTCATTTGATGGAAATTACCGCGCGCTCCTCTGGGAGGCCTGGAACGGAGACGGCCCCGCGATCCTGCGCGAAATCCTCGCTTCGGCCACTTACGCCTTCATCAACGAGCGCGATATAGCGCTGATCCTGAGATCACGCTTCGAAAGCCGGGAAGCCGCATTCGAAGCAGCTTTCGCCGCGTTCCCGCGCCTGACCGCTATCGCCGCGACGACCCGTCAGCAATCGTCTGTGGATGACCAGGCAATCGCCGGCGAACTTGTCACCCGCGACGCGCGCTGGATTTCGCCCGTCCATGAACTGCCAGGCGTGATCGACCGGATCGGCGGCGGAGATGCCTTTGCAGCCGGTGCATTGCACGGATTGATGATGGGTAGGGATCAGCAGTACACGATCGATTTCGCCGTCGCCGCCGGTGCCCTGAAACACTCGATCCCGGGAGACTTCAACCGCGTCTCCGTCCCGGAAGTGGAAGCGGCGATGGCGGGCGGCAGTCTTGATGTGCGGCGGTGATGCCAATGCAGGGAAAATGGGTGGTGTAATGAAGCGTTTGCAAGAGGGAGGCGAAACCGGTCTCAGCCGCCGCACCGTCCTGATCGCCGGCGCCGTCACCGGTGCGCTCTCGGCATGCGGGCGGAATGATGGTCGGGCCTTCCTGTCTTCTGATACCCATCCTGCGGACTATCCAACAGTTCAGGCCGTGGAGGAAATGGCCCGCATACTCCGTAAGCGGACGAATGGAAGGCTCGATATCAAGATCTATTCGGGTGGCCAGCTCGGTTCGGAGCGCGATACGCTGGAGATCACCGTATTCGGCGGCCTCGACATGAACCGTGTGAACCTCGCGCCGCTGAATTCCATCGAGCCGATGACGACTATTCCGGCGTTGCCCTTCCTGTTCCGATCCAACGACCACATGCGCCGCGCGCTCGACAGCGCCATCGGTGATGAAATCCTTGGCTCGCTGAACCGCCATGGTCTCATCGGCCTTTGCTTCTACGACAGCGGTGACCGCAACTTCTACAACACCAAACGCCCGATCTACACGCCTGCAGACATGAAGGGCCTGAAGATCCGTGTACCGAACTCCGATCTGTATATCGCCATGATCAAGGCACTCGGCGCCGATGCGACGCCGATGAGCATTTCGGAAGTCTATCAGTCGCTTGTGCAGGGCGTGATCGACGGCGCCGAGAACAACTGGCCCTCCTACGAATCCGGCCGGCATTTTGAGGTCGCGTCCTATTACAGCCTCACGCAGCATGTGATTGCGCCGGAAGTCCTCGTCATGTCACGCCGGCGGTGGGACAAGCTCAGCCCGGAGGATCAGGCGGAAGTGCGCAAGGCTGCCCGCGATTCCGTACCTTTCATGCGCGCATTGTGGGATGCGCGCGTCGAGGCAGCACGCTCCAAGCTGATCGCGGCGGGCGTGAAGGCAAACGAGATCACGGATCCCGCTGCCTTCGCTGCCGCCATGCGCCCGGTCTGGGACAAGTATATCGTGACGGATGACCAGCGCCGCCTTGTGCAGCAGATCGAAGACATGGCGGAGGCCGGATGATGCATCGTCTTGCCCGCATAACCCATCTGCTCGCGGAGCTTCTGGTCAGGATTGCCGCGTTCGGCATTGTGCTGATGACGGCGATTGTCGGCTGGCAGGTGTTCGGCCGCTATGTCCTGAACTCGACGCCGTCATGGTCGGAAGAGGCCGCCCTCACGCTGATGATCTGGTACGTCTCGCTCGCCGCCGCCGCAGGCGTGCGCCAGGGCTTCCACATCCGCATCGTCGCATTGGAGGAGGCCGTCTCGCCCGGTCTGCGCCGCGTGATGCAGTTCGCGTCCAATTTCGTCGTCGCCGGTTGCGGTGCCGCGATGCTCATATGGGGCGGCGAACTTGTACTCCTGACATGGGACCACGTCATCCCCTCGCTCGGCATTTCGCGCGGCCTTGCCTATCTCGGCCTGCCGCTCTCCGGCGCCCTGATGACACTCTTTGCCGGCGAGCGGATGCTCGAAGTCTTGTTTCCGAAATCCGTAGCTGAAGAGGCGGGCGCCTGATGGAACTTACGGTCCTTATGCTCGTGCTGTTCGCGCTGCTTGCCCTCGGCGTGCCGGTTGCCTTCTCCCTGCTCGGTGCCTCCATCGCCACCTTCCTCGTGATGGACATCCCCCTCGTCGTCGTGTTCCAGCGCCTCGCGGCCGGCGTCAGCGTCTTCTCGCTGATGGCCATCCCGTTCTTCATCTTCGCCGGCGATCTCATGTATCGCTCCGGCATCGCGCAGCGCCTCGTCGAGGTCGCGGAAGCCATGCTCGGGCGGACGCGCGGCGGCCTCGGCCTCGTCAATGTCGGCGCGTCCACGATGTTCGGCGCCGTTTCCGGTTCGGCGATTGCGTGCGCCTCGGCGATGGGCTCCACGCTGATGCCGCTGATGAAGCAGAAGGGCTATGACGCCGACTATGCAGTGAACGTCACCGCCACCGCCGCGATCGTCGGCCTGCTCATTCCGCCCTCGCACAACATGATCATCTACTCAGCGGCCTCCGGCATCGGCGTGCCGATTGGCGACCTCTTCCTTGCCGGTGTGGTGCCGGGTATCGTCACGGCGATCATCCTTGGCGTGGTCACATGGTTCGTTGCCGTCAGGCGCGGCTATGCGCGCGGCGCGTTCCCTGGCTGGCGCGTCTTCGCGCGGGCCGTGTTCTTTGCCATCCCTGGCCTGATGGCTGCCGTCATCATCATGGGCGGCATCCTCTCGGGAATCTTCACCGCCACCGAATCCTCCGCCATCGCCGTCATCTACACCATCCTTGTCGGCGCCTTCGTCTATCGCTCCCTCGGCTGGAGCCGCTTCGCCGACGCGGCGATGCAGTCGGTAAAAGTCACCGCCATGGTGCTGCTGATCATCGGCGCCGCAACGGCCTTCGGCTACGCGCTCGCCATCCTCGAAGCACCCGCACAGCTGGCAGATCTGATCACCTCGATCACCCGAAATCCGCTGCTGATCCTCCTCATCATCAACGTCATGCTGCTGGTGCTCGGCACCTTCATGGACATGTCGCCCCTGATCGTGATCACCACGCCGATCCTTCTGCCCGTGGTCATGGAAGTCGGCGTCGATCCCGTTCACTTCGGCATAATCATGATGCTGAACCTCGGCATCGGCCTCGTCACGCCGCCGGTCGGCTCGGTCCTGTTCGTCAGCTCTGCGGTGGGCAGCCTGCCGATCGAGAAGGCGGTCAAGTCGATCTGGCCCTTCTATCTCGCGCTCGTGCTTGCGTTGTTGCTCGTGACCTACATTCCCGCCCTGTCGCTCGCCCTCCCGGCAGCGTTCAAATAGGGAAGGGCAATGAAGCTGCATCGGCGCGCCGTCCTCGCCTCGCTGGCCGCCACCGGACTAAGCGCGTGCGCATCCACACTTGCTCCGGATACGGACAAACGCCCGGATCCTGATGAAACTGTCTTCCTGTGGCCTGAGTGGCCGCCGGGCGGAGTGCCCAACGGACTTGCGGAGCATATCGTCCACCGCGACAATCCGTTCGGCCTGCTGGATCGCGCCGCCCATGACGTGACTGCGCCCAGCCTGTCGATCTTCCGCCCGTCAGTCCCGGATGGCTCCGCAATCCTCATCATTCCGGGCGGCGGCTACAAATGGGTCGTCGTCGACAAGGAAGGTTTTGAAGGCGCCCGGCATTTCCGAGGGCAGGGCGTCACGGTCTACGTTTTGCGCTATCGCCTCCCGCATCAGGGCTGGGCGGCCGGCGCCAACGCGCCGCTGCAGGATGCGCAGCGCGCCGTCCGACTCATCCGCGCGCGGGCGGCAGAAGATGGCATCGATCCGGCGCGGGTCACGGTCATGGGCTTTTCCGCCGGCGGGCATCTCGCCGGCCTGCTCGCAACAGGTTTCGATGCGCCGGTTTACCCCGCAGGCGAAGCCGCTGACTCTCTTTCTGCCCGTCCGGATGGCGCCGTGCTGGTGTATCCGGTCGCCACAATGGCGCGCCCGTTTGCCCATGAAGGCTCCCGCCTCAGTCTGATCGGCGCCGATCCCGCGCCTGAACAGGTCGCCGCCTGGTCTCTGGAAAGCCGGGTGCGGCCGGATATGCCGCCCGTCTTCCTGATGCACGCTGCCGATGACGCGGCGGTTCCAGTCCAGAATGCCCTGGTCCTTTACGAGGCGCTCCTGCAGGCCCGTGTCCCTGCGGCGCTGCATGTCTTCGAGTCCGGCGGGCATGGCTTCGGCCTGCGCGGCATAGCAGGAACGCCTCTGGAAGACTGGCCCGGCATGGTTACCCGCTGGGCCCGCGACAAACGCCTGTTCCTGTCTCCAAACGGCTGAACCGGGCAGTTGCCGGCCTCCGAACCACGAAGCGTCGGGCACGCGAGCCTTCTGCGCCCATAGTGCGCCCAAGGGCTGTTTTGCCCGGTTTTCCAACAGGTTGAGTTGTGTTCCATACCCTGTCAGGCGAATTTTCACCGAGTCTTGCACGCTTCTTGCAGGAATTCGCGCGATAAGGGCTTCCGGCAAGCCGGTATAGTTAAGGGACTTAAGTCATGCACCTCGAGCGTCGCATCCTGATCACCGGCGGAGCCGGCTTCATCGGGTCATTCCTGTGCGAGCGGCTGCTCGAAGCAGGCGCCAACGTCATATGCGCCGACAACTTCTTTACCGGCACGCGCACCAACATCGCGCACCTCCAAAGCCATCCGCGCTTCGAGATGATGCGCCATGATGTGTGCTTCCCGCTCTATGTGGAGGTCGACGAGATCTACAACATGGCCTGCCCGGCAAGCCCGATCCACTACCAGTTCGACCCAGTCCAGACGACCAAGACCAGCGTCCACGGTGCCATCAACATGCTCGGCCTTGCCAAGCGCGTGAAGGCGAAAATCCTTCAGGCCTCCACCTCGGAAGTCTACGGCGACCCGGCGGTCCACCCCCAGCCCGAGGAATACTGGGGCAACGTCAACCCGATCGGCCCGCGTTCCTGCTATGATGAGGGCAAGCGCTGCGCCGAAACGCTGTTCTTCGATTATCACCGCCAGCACAAGCTGCGCATAAAGGTCGCCCGTATCTTCAACACCTACGGCCCCCGGATGCACCCGAATGACGGCCGCGTCGTGTCGAACTTCATCGTCCAGGCCCTCAAGGGCGAAGACATCACCCTCTATGGCGACGGCCAGCAGACGCGCAGCTTCTGCTATGTCGACGATCTCGTCCGCGGTCTCATCGGCCTGATGGACTCGCCTGATCACATCACCGGCCCGATCAACATCGGCAATCCCGGCGAGTTCACGATCCGCCAGCTGGCCGAGCAGGTCATTGATCTTACAGGGTCGAAGTCGAAACTGGTCTTCCGCCCGCTGCCGCAGGACGATCCGAAACAGCGCCAGCCGAACATCGACAAGGCCCGCGAAATCCTCGGCTGGGAACCCAAGGTCCAGCTTCGCGACGGCCTGACCAAGACGATTGCCTACTTCGACGGCATGCTCGCAGGCCGCCTCGCGGCCGAATAGTCCACTGATGCAAAGAAGTCTCAACCAGATGTAGATGACGGTGCGTCATCTACATTTTTGAGTTGACGGTGGCGTCAGGCAGGCTCAGACCCTGCCCAATTCGTGATTGTGCCCATTTTGGGCGAACCCGAGTGGGCCACCATGTCTATCGATCGTCTCGACTGGGATACGCTTCGCGTGTTCCGCGTTGTTGCTGAACTTTCCAGCATGAGCGCGGCAGCTGCCCGTCTCGGTGAATCCCCGCCCACCATCAGCCGAAAGATAGACGATCTCGAGCGCACGCTCAACATACAGGTTTTCCTGCGCTCCACGCGGGGTGTAACCCTCACCGAACCTGGCAAGCAGGTTCTGCGCTACGTCAATGCGATGGCCGAAGCCGCCGAGGCCCTCGGCCGGTCAACCGCGCCTTCGGGGGCCGCCATTACGGGTTCGATCACCCTTTGCACGGGAGATGGTCTCGGGCCTTACTGGATTGCGCCGCGCCTGTCGCAGTTCCACCGGGAGCATCCGAAAATACAGATCCGGATGAAAGTCAGCGATGAAACGCCGGACGTCCATGAAGAAGGCAACGACATCGCGATCACGTTCTCCGAGCATCGCCAGCCGGATGTGATCGCGCACAAGCTGGGCGTCCAGCATTATGTCGGCTTCGCGTCGGAGAAGTATCTTGCCGATTTCGGCCACCCCGAGAATCTGCACGAGTACCACAAGCACCGCTGCATCCTTCACACCTCCTATGCCAACCAGGTCGAGCGCTGGGCGCCGCGGATGTCGGAGTATCGCCGCATGGTGGACTTCGCCTTCATCACCAATTCCGGCACGGCGATCGTCGAAACCTGCGCGCGCGATGGGGGGATCGCCATTCTCCCGTCCTACATGTCTCTGCTCGACAAGCGTCTTGTGCCGCTCGAGCTTCCGGAACTCGCCCCCGTCAAGTTCTGGATCACCTATACTGAACGCGTCCGCCGGTTGCCGCAGGGCAAACTGCTGATCGACTGGATCCGTCAGCTGTTCGAGCTGCCCGAAGCGATCTGGTTCGATGACGAATTCGTTCATCCCCGCGACTACAACCAGAAAGTCACCGAAATCCGGCCCAGCAAACGTCGCGAAGGTTGACCCACCGGTCCTTCCGTGAAGGCTTGCCTCGCCGGGCCGCCGCCATAAGGTAGCTTTCGTCCGGCCTCGCACTTTTGCCGGACGCTCGCTACGGGGAATTCGCCATCGACACGCACGACCGCCGGCCCGCGACTATTGTCGATGTTGCACGTGAAGCGGGTGTCTCCTTCAAGACAGTCAGCCGCGTACTTAATGGCGAGCCGAATGTCCGTGACCCCACTCGGCAGCGTGTGCTGGAAGCCGCAAAGGCGCTTGGCTACCGGGCCAATCCCTATGCGCGGAACCTGCGGGCTGCGCAGAGCCGGTTGATCGCGGTCTATTTCTCCAATCCGTCCCGCAACTATACCAGCGAGATCCAGATCGGTGTCCTGCAGCGGTGCAATGCCGAAGGCTTCAACGCCATCTTCGAACAGGCCGGCGACGGACCGGGCAGTCTCGTCTCCCTCCGCGGCGAGCCAAATCTGGCCGGCGTCATCCTCGTCCCGCCACTGACCGAAGATCCCGCCATCCTGTCCCGCCTGGCAGAGGCCGGAATCCCTTTCGTCCGCCTCGCGCCGCTGCCCGCAGACGGAGAGGCGGGCCATGTCAGCATGGACGACGAACTCGCAGCCTCTGAAATGACGGACTATCTCGTCTCCATCGGTCACCGCCGGATCGGCTTCATCGCCGGGCCGCCGGACCATCCCCAGGCGCGGCTTCGGGAAACGGGCTTCCGCGCGGCGCTTGCCCGCCACAGCCTGAAGCTCGACCCCGGCCATATTGCTCAGGGAACCTTCCACTACGACTCCGGCCTGCGTGCGGCCGAGGCGCTGCTGTCCGGCAGCCGCCCGCCCACCGCCATCTTCGCCAGCAATGACGACATGGCCGCCGCAGTTCTAGCCGTCGCCTACCGCAAGGGTCTGCGCGTCCCGCAGGACCTGTCGGTTGCCGGTTTTGACGACACGCCGCTTGCCTCCGTCGTCGTTCCTTCGCTGACAACCGTTTACCAGCCGATCCGGGAAATGGCTGCCCAGGCGGCTGGCCTCCTGCTCGGCAAGGTGGAGGCAGACGCCGGCGCCGCGCATGTCCTGCCACACCGGATCGTCGTGCGCGAGACGACCGCCGCCCCCAATGCCTGAACCTGGCGCCTGAACCCGCCACACCGCCATTCCCGCCGCCGCGCGATTGGTGTAAGCGGCCCCACGATGAACACGATCAAACCCCTCGACCACATCACCAACACCAAGGCCTATGTTCCCGGCGGAAAGCTGCACGGGGCAACCGGCCCGGTGGCCATGCTCGCCTCGAACGAGAACCCGTTCGGGCCGAGCCCGCTGGCCGTCGAGGCGATCCGCAAGGCCGCCGGCGAGGGGCTGCAGGTCTACCCGGACCCCGACTACACCGCCCTGCGCGAAGCCATCGCCCGCGCCAAGGGCATTACCGATGCGACCCGCGTCGTCACGTCCGCCGGCTCGGACGAGATCATCCACCTGCTCACCCAGTGCTATGCCGGCCCCGGCGACGAGGTGCTGTTCACCGAGCACGCCTTCTCGATGTACGATGTCTCCGCCCGTGCCCATGGCGCCGCCGCCATCAAGGCGCCCGAGACCGACATGACGGCGGGCGTGAATGCCATCCTCGGCGCCGTGTCGCCGAAAACGAAAATCCTGTTCCTCGCGAACCCCAACAACCCCACCGGCACGATGCTGCCGCTGGAGCAGCTGAAGGTCCTGCAGGACGCGCTGCCGCCGCATGTCCTGTTCGTGGTGGATGGTGCGTACTCGGAGTATCTCGGGCCGGACTACGAGGCCGCCCTGCGTGATCTCGTCGACCGCCGGGACACGACCGTGATGATGCGCACCTTCTCGAAGATCTACGGCCTCGCCGCTCTGCGCCTCGGCTGGGCCTATATGCCGAAGCCGATCGCCGAGACCTTCCAGCGCATCCGCGGCCCGTTCAACGTGAACACCCTCGCGGTCGAGGCCGGCATCGCGAGTGTCGGCGACGACGCCTTCCTCAAGATGTCGCGCGACCACAACACCGCTGAGCGTGCCCGGATGACCGGCGCGCTGAACGCCATGGGCCTGCCAACGCCCGCCTCGCACGCGAACTTCGTCGTCTGCGAGTTCGGCTCGGCGGCGCGCGCGGCCGCTGCCCACCAGCACCTCAAGGACAACGCCATCCTCGTGCGCGCAATCGGCGGCTACGGCCTGCCGTCCAAGCTGCGAATCACGGTCGGCAGCACGGACGACAACACCCGCTGCCTCGCCGCGCTGAAAGCCTTCACCGCGTCACGCTGATATTGTCGATCAGCCTCGTCCGGCCGAGCCAGGCGGCGCCCAGCAGGCGTGCCTCGCCGTGGGGCATCGGCGCGTCATCCGGAAGCGCCAGCAGCGTCGCCGGATCAACCAGCGCAATGTAATCCACGCTGCGGAAGCCCGCGCGCTTCAGGTGTGCCTCAGCTTCGGCGCGCACGTCGCCGGGCAGGGTGCCCAAAGCGAGGCGAACCGATGCCCGGTGCAGCGCGGCAAACATCGCGCCCGCCGTGCGCCGCTCATCCGCCGAGAGGTAAAGATTGCGCGACGACTGCGCGAGCCCGTCTGCATCGCGCTTCGTTTCTCCGCCAATGATTCGGATCGGGAATCCCAGGTCGCGCGCCATCCGCCGGATGATCTGCAACTGCTGGTAATCCTTCTCGCCGAACACCGCGACGTCCGGCTGTACGTGCAGGAACAGGCGCGCCACCACGGTCGCCACGCCATAGAAGAAGTGCGGCCGGTAGATGCCATCCAGCAGGTCCGACATGCCGTTCACCCGAACGTCCGTAACCGAACCATCGGGATACATTTCTGCAACAGTCGGCAAATAAACGACATCGCACCCGGCGCCGGTAAGCAGCGCCAGATCCTCTGCTTCGCGGCGCGGGTATGTCTCGAAATCCTCACCCGGCGCGAACTGCGTCGGGTTAACGAATATGCTCGTGATCGTACGGCTGGCGTTTTCCTTCGCCTTTTCAACGAGCGACAAGTGACCCGCATGCAGGGCCCCCATCGTCGGCACGAATCCGACCGTTTCACCTGCGGCTTTCCAGGCACGCACCTGTTGCTGCAAGGCCACACGGGTGCGCACCACCGTCACCGTCTTTTCTTTCGTGGAATTCACTTTGCTCCGGTCCCGCATCAGGCTGTTGTAAACGGGTTGTTAACCCATAGGCCGGAATTTCCAAGTCATGACACACCGCATCGTTAACACCGTTCGTTCGCTGGCCATGTACGGGGCCGTCAAGGTTGGCCTTCGCAAGGCAAACATCACTGTCCGAGAGCCTGAAGCCCTTCGCAGCGGTGCGGAACCCGAGGACCTGAACGACGACTGGATGTTTGATCGTCCGCAAGCGGCGCTCTCGTCCGAAGCCTACATGCTCGATCAGGAATATGGCCGCGCATCCGGCGCCCTCGCCAGCCTGCGCGCCGTGCTGTCGAACCTGACCAAGATGCCGCTGCACGCGGAAGAGACCTACACGCCGATGGCAGCCTCTGCCGTTTCGCTCGATCCGGCCCTCTTCGACGAGATTTCCACGCCGGCGCCGGTGTTCACGAATGTTGTGGCATTCGATGAAGATGATCTCTTCATCGAAAGCACCCTAACACTTCAGAAACCCTCCGCGTCTATTGAATCACTATCGCGCGTTGCGTGATTTGTTGGTTTAGCCGGCCCCGCGCCGAGCAGAGTGTGGAGTAGGATTCATGCCCGCCGACGGGATGTCTACCATGAGCCGGACCGGCTTGGCCGACATCACCCAGCAGGCTGAAGCCCGCGTGATCGTCATCGGCAACGAGAAGGGCGGGGCAGGCAAGTCCACCGTCTCGATCCACCTCAGCGTTGCGCTGCTCTGCATCGGCAAGAAAGTCGGCGTCATCGACCTCGACGTCCGCCAGCGCTCGCTCACCCGCTATCTCGAAAACCGCACCCGCTGGATGCAAAACACCGGCGCCAAGCTCTCGATGCCGGAAATCGTCCGCGTCGAAGCGAGCCAGGAGCGCGACCTCGACAAGGCCGAAGCCGAGGAAAGCGAACGCTTCCTCGCTTCGCTCGCCCGCCTGAAGCGCGAGTGCGACTTCATCATCATCGACGCCCCCGGCGGCGATACTTTCCTCTCGCGCCTCGCGCACATGTATGCCGACACGCTGATCACGCCGCTGAATGACAGCTTCGTGGACTTTGACCTGCTGGGCGACGTGAACCCGCAGACGCTCGAAGTCCTGCGCCCCAGCTTCTATTCCGAAATGGTCTGGAACTGCCGCAAGAAGAAGGCGCAGACCTCGCGCCGCCCGATTGACTGGGTCGTCATGCGCAACCGCATGTCGCCGCTTGCTGCCCGCAACAAGGAACGCGTCGGCGGCGCGCTCGAAAACCTGTCCAAACGCATCGGCTTCCGTCTCGCGCCGGGCCTCTCCGAGCGCGTGATCTACCGCGAACTTTTTCCGGCCGGCCTGACGCTGCTCGACCTCAGCGAAACTTCTTCGAACGTCGCCTTCACGATGAGCCACAAGGCCGCCCGTCAGGAGTTGCGCGACCTCGTGATCGTGCTCCAGCTGCCCGAACTTGCCGGGCTTGAAATCACCTTCTGACGCTGGGTCAGCCTCCGCTCGCTCTTGCCACTTTAGGGCGCCGGGACTAGCACCGGCCTTGCGCGCAGCATGACCCCTTAAGGGGCGGCGCCCGCCGGGAGGAATTCAATGACCAAGAGCCAGGGCTTTTGCGAGCCGCGTTTTGAAGCCGTGCGCGCGGCTTTCGAGTCCAATTTTGACGGTGTGCAAGAAAACGGCGCCAGCTTCTGCATGATGCTTGAGGGCAAGCCTGTCGTCGACATCTGGGCAGGCCATGCCGACGAGGCAAAGACCCGGCCCTGGGAAAAGGACACCATCGTCAACGTCTACTCCACGACCAAGACGATGACCGCGCTGACCGCGCTCTATCTCGCTGACAAGGGCGCGCTCGACTTCGCGGCGCCGGTCGCGAAGTACTGGCCGGAGTTTGCCGCGAACGGCAAAGCCGATGTCACAGTTGCCCACCTGATGAGCCATTCCGCAGGCCTCTCCGGCTGGAAAGAGCCGCTGGTGCGCGAAGACCTTTACGACTGGGAGAAGGCGACCAGCCTGCTCGCCGCGCAGGCGCCTTACTGGAAGCCCGGCACCGCGCCCGGCTACCACGCCATGACACAGGGCTACCTCGTCGGCGAAGTCATCCGCCGCGTCTCCGGTCAGACCGTCGGCAAACTGTTCGCGAAGGAAATCGCGGGGCCGATCGGCGCCGACTTCCACATCGGTCTTCCGTCTACGGAGGATCACCGCGTCGCTGACCTCACGCCGCCGCCGGCCAGCGGCACGATCGGCAACGGCTCGGCTGATGAACTCGTCACCAACATGTCCAGCAACCCGCCGATCAATCCGCTCGACACGCGTACCCGCGCCTGGCGCGGTGCCGAAATCCCGGCAGCAGGCGGTACAGGCAACGCTCGCTCCGTCGCAGCCGTCCAGTCACTGATGGCAAATGGCGGCGTTGCCAACGGCAAGCAGCTCCTGTCGGAGGCAGGCGTCAGGAAGGCCCTCGAACTCCAGATCGAAGGCACCGACCTGATCCTCGGCATCCCGGTGCGCTACGGCATGGGCTTTGGCCTGTCCGGCGGCATGGTCCCGTTCCCGAACCCGAACAGCGTCTACTGGGGCGGCTATGGTGGCTCCCTCGTCGTCAACGACATGGACGCCCGCGCCACTTACGCCTACGCCATGAACAAGATGGCCCCCACCACGACCGGCGACATGCGCGCGTTCACCATCCTGATGGCCGCCTGGGGTGCGATGGCCTCCTGAGCGGGGCTCTCCGCAGCAGCGTGGCAAAGGATGACGATCGGCCTGCGCAACACAGGCCAGCCTTTCCGCAAGTAAAATCCGCCGGGGCATCAATCCCCTGAAGGATTTGTCCGCAAAACGAACGCCACACCCCTCCGCGAAGCGGTACACTCCGGCTCGCCCTCAACCCCGTAGGTCGGATAGAGGCCAAAGGCCGAAATCCGCTTGCCCCGAGAGCCAGCGATAACAGATCGATACCAAGTGATAAAAAATGAGAATCGATGAGAAGGAATCGGTACCCGGAGTGCAACGCCTGCAACGGCATGAGGCACTTTATGTGCGCGCCAAGGCGACTTGCGCCTAAAAAACAAGGCCGAGGCAAAACAAAACCCAGCCCCATCAAGCCATTACGCAATCCGCCCCCCAACCCCTGCGCAACATCTGCGCCCACGGATCCTCGAAAAACGCCTCGATTCAGCAATCTCACCCCAATCCCGTCCCGGATGGCTGCGGGTTTCCAACCCGCTCCGAATAATGCGCTTGGACCCGCTCGCCCGCCGTCCTATAGGCCGCCCCCATGGCTACATTTCCGTTTGAAATCACCGCCACCGAGGGTGCGGCCCGCACCGGGCGCCTGCGCACCCCGCGCGGCGACATCCGCACGCCCGCCTTCATGCCCGTCGGCACCGCCGGCACGGTCAAGGCGCTCTACATGGATCAGGTCAAAGGCGCCGGCGCCGACATCATCCTCGGCAACACCTATCACCTGATGCTGCGCCCCGGCGCCGAACGCGTGAAGAAGCTCGGCGGCCTGCATTCCTTTGCCAAATGGTCCGGCCCGATGCTGACCGACTCAGGCGGTTTTCAGGTCTGGTCGCTGGCGCAGCTGCGCAAGATGGATCCCGACGGCGTCACCTTCCAGAGCCATATCGACGGTTCCACCCACCGCCTGACACCCGCCCGCTCCATCGAAATCCAGGCAGATCTCCTCGGCGCCGACATCTCGATGCAGCTCGACGAGTGCACGAACTTCCCCTGCACGGCTGAGGAAGCCGAACGCAGCCTCGAACTCTCCCTACGCTGGGGCGATCGCAGCCTCGAGGCTTTTGGTCATCGCGAAGCGCAAACCCTGTTCGGCATCGTGCAGGGCTCGAACTTCCCGGCGCTGCGCGAGCGCTCCGCCAAAGGCGTTGTCGCGCAAGGCTTCGGCGGCATCGCGCTCGGCGGCCTCGCCGTCGGCGAAGGCCACCAGCAGATGTGCGACACGATCGACTTCACTGTGCCGCATCTTCCCGCGCACCTCCCACGCTACGTCATGGGCGTCGGCAAACCCATCGATCTCGTCGAAAGCGTCGCGCGCGGTATCGACATGTTCGATTGTGTGCTCCCCACCCGTTCAGGCCGCCACGGACAGGCCTGGACCTGGGATGGCCCGATCAACGTTACCAACGCCAAGTTCGCCGAAGATCTTTCTCCGCTGGACGAAGCCGTCGACAGCCCTGCCAGCTGCGAGTTTTCGCGCGCCTACCTGCACCACTTGTTCAAGGCCGGGGAATATCTCGGCCCGATGGTGCTCTCCTGGCACAACACAGCCTTCTTCCAGGCGCTCATGCAGGAAATCCGCGCCGCCATAGCAGAAGGACGGTTCGAAGCCCTGCGGGCGCGCCTCGCCGCAACTTGGGCGTCGACACGCTCCAGTCCCCGCAAAGGTCCCGAGTAAGCGGCCTATTTGTAGATGATCCTGCCATCGTCCCGGGCGGTCATTGACTCGAAGTCCGGCCTTGCGGGCAACTCACACTGCATCGCCAGGCCGATACCCTTGAGATAGGTCCGGCGCTGCGCGCCGATCTTGTAGGCCTGGTTGTACTTGCGCATGTGACCCGCAGCGCCGGTCGCCTCCCGCAAGACGCTGCGATAGGGAATCCATCCTGTAACGCCCGTCTCGACAGCTCCAAGCGCTGCTTCGGCCGCTTCATCCGCAAGCTTCTCTGTCCGCAGCCGCTCATCCGGGCTTGAGGTGTCCCAGTCGGGCCCCAGAACCTCGTCAAGCTCGTGGATCATGGTTCCGATCTGCTCGCACGTAAAATCCGCTGGAAGGTCGTATGGGTTGGAAAGGCGGGCGAGTAGGGGCGGGATTTGTTCCCGCCGCAGGTTCAGGTCTTCAAGGGGCGCCATGGCCGCGTCCGCGAATCCGTCGCGGGTCTGGTTCACGGCATTGGCGGCCGGGGCAGTATTGGGGCTGGTGCAGCCCGAAACGGCGCAAAGCGTAGCGAGAACAACCAGAAAGACCTTCATAATTAAAGGGAACGACAAAAAAACTGGGCCATCAAGTCGCGCCATGCAGGTAGCGGTTGACCGGCCCCTTCGCGCAGCCTAAATGGCCGCTTCGGTCGATTAAGGCCGCCCGGTCGTGCCCATAGCTCAGTCGGTAGAGCAACTGACTTTTAATCAGTAGGTCGCAGGTTCGAATCCTGCTGGGCACACCATTCCTGTTGGCAAATCCCGCCGCAGCCCCAATCTAACCTCTGCCACAATCAGGCTTCAAGCCTGCGTGATATTCTCGTTGCCCCTGCTTTACGTGGAAATAGCAAAGGCGTAGGTGCTTGCCTTGGAACTGATCGCGCTGCCCGGCCATCGTCCGCGGGGGACCCAGAAAGTCATCTGGTGCCTGGCTATCCTGGGCAACAGGGACCGTCAAAGGTCGTCGCAAGATGTCTAGCCTTTCCGATGCGGAGAGCGAGCCCGGCCCCGACGCCGAACGGCTGGAACCAGTGTCCCGCGCCTTGCCGGAATACGACAACCCTGCCGCCCGCGAAGTCGACGCCCTCCACGGCTCGGCCTCGGACATTCTCCGCCAGATTTCCGAACTGGCCAACGAAACCGAAATCTCGTTCGGCGCCATCATTGATGCGCTTGAGGAGCGTGCGTTCGGCATGCTCATCCTGCTGTTTGCGATTCCCGCGCTGATCCCGTTCCTTGTCGGCATCAACTCGGCCGCCGCGCTGCCGATTGCGCTGTTGTGCCTTCAGATGATCGCGGGCCAGCGTCGGCCCTGGCTGCCGCGCCGTATCCGTACACAGACGATCAGCATGGACACCTTCCGCAAGATGACCAATGCTGCCGCCCCGTGGCTGCGCAGGGTCGAACGGTTGACGCGGCCTCGCCTGCGTTTTCTCGCCGGTCGCGGGGCAGAGCCGGTGCTCGCCATCCTCATGCTTGTATTCGCAGCCATCATTGCAATTCCCGGCCCCGGCACCAATGGCGTGCCCGGCGTTGCCGTCGCGCTGATCGCGCTAGCCATGATCGAACGCGACGGTGTGCTCGCCATCATCGGCAGCGTCCTCGGCGTGGCCTACAGCATCTTCGTCTTCACGCTCGGTTTTGCCGCCATCGAGTTTGCCGGCCGACTCATCTCGCGCCTTTTCTCGGGCGCCTGATCTTCGGTTTCCGCCGCTGCGGGTCTTGATCGCCAGAACTATTGGCGCCATGCCTGTCAATTCAGTTGCAGGCGGCAGACCGGGTAACCCGGCGCCGTAGATCCATGCGGGGAGGCTTACATGCGCATTCTGGTAACGGCACTCGGCATGTTGCTCGCAGCGTCCGGCCCGGCAACAGCGCAGACAGGCAATGCCGCCGCACCGCCGAACTTCGTTGTCATGGTCATCGACGACGCCGCCTTCATGGACCTTGGTGCCTATGGCGGCGAAGCGCGCACGCCCAACATCGACGCGCTGGCCGGGCAGGGCGCGCTGTTCACGCGCTACTATTCTTCGCCGCTCTGTTCGCCCTCACGCGCCATGCTGCTCACCGGCATGGATAACCACCTCACGGGCGTCGCCACCATTCCGGAAGTGCTGCCGAAGGAACATGAGGGCCAGCCTGGCTACACGATGCGCCTTGAGCCCGGTGTCGTCACGCTGGCGGAACGCCTGAAGCCTCTTGGCTATCGCACGCTGATGACGGGCAAATGGCACCTCGGCAGCGGCAAGGGCGACCTTCCGGATGCGCACGGTTTTGATCTTTCCTTTGCGCTCGACGCATCCGGCGCCGACAATTGGGAAGACAAGTCCTACATGCCCTACTACGCCGACGCGCCGTGGTATGAGGACGGCAAGCCAGCCGCGCTGCCGAAGGATTTCTATTCGTCGGAATTCATCGTCGACAAGATGATGGCCTACCTCGACGAAAGCGACGCGCAGCAGCCCTTCTTCGCCTATATGGCCTTCATGGCCGTCCACATTCCGGTTCAGGCACCGCCGGAATTTACGGCGAACTATGCGGGCGTCTACGATGCCGGATGGGATGCGACACGCAAGGCCCGGTGGGAGCGCGCAAAGGAACGCGGCTACGTACCGGCTGATGCCGCCCTTGCGCCGATGCCCGACAATTTCCGCCCCTGGGACTCCCTGACAGCGGAAGAGCAGCAGCTTTATGCAGCGCGCATGCAGGTGAATGCCGGCATGCTTGAGGCGATGGACCACCATATCGGCCGCCTCGTCGAGCATCTGAAATCCACCGGCCAATATGAAAACACCGTGTTCGTCATCACGTCCGATAACGGCCCGGAACCGTCACGCGGCGACACCGATCCGCGCCTGAAGTTCTGGATGGACATGAACGGCTACCATCTCGGTCTCGACGGAATTGGAGAGAAGGGTAGCTGGGCCTTCATCGGTCCCGAATGGGCAATGGCCGCCGCGTCGCCGCATGACAAGTTCAAGTTTCTCGGCTCCGAAGGTGGCATCCGTGTGCCTTTCATCGTTTCCGGCGCGGGGCTCGGGAACGGCGCCCGCGTCGACGCGCGCGCCTTCGTCACTGACGTAGCGCCTACGCTGCTCGCACTTGCCGGCGCACCGTCGGAGCTGCAAGGCGCAAAGCCGATGACCGGCCGCAGCCTGCTGCCGCTCCTGCGTGGCGAGACGGACGCTGCCTATGGTCCGGGCGATGCCATCGTGATCGAAGTGTCCGGCAACGCCGCCGTCATCAAGGGCGACTACAAGCTCACGCGTAACCAGTTACCTCACGGCGACGGACGCTGGCGCCTCTATGACCTGTCGAAGGATCCGGGCGAGACGACCGACCTCAGCGAAGGACAGCCAGGCATCCGAGAAGACCTGCTTGCCGAGTATGCGGCTTACAGCCAGCGCGTCGGCGTCCTCGAAGTGCCGAAAGGCTACAACTCAATCGATGAAGTCACGCGTCATTCGCTTGCCCGCCAGCAGGAGCGCTACCGCCCCTGGCTGATCGGTGGTGGCCTTGTTCTGTTTGCGGTCCTTGCCGGCGGCCTGCTGCTCTGGCGCCGCCGCAAACAGAGGGCTTGAACTAGCTGCCATATTATGGCACTTATAATGCCATAATGTTTGTTGAGTTCGAAAGCCGTGACGCCCGGATGACAAAAGCCGCCTTCAATCCAGACTTCAGCAGCCCGATGCGCGCCGTCCGGGCCGGTGCGCCATGTCTCTGAAATCCCTGCTGGTTTCTCGCATCGCCGCGATCGTGACTGGCGAGAAAAGACTGAATCGGAACAGAGCCATGCAGGAATCCCGGCGCATTGCGGCCGCAGCGCCTCACACTGTCGAATACTTCCACGAAGCGGCCGACCCCTACGCGCATCTCGCGGCGCAGGTCCTCGGAGATTTCGCCGCGCGCTATGATATCACCCTTGAGGTCCACCTTGTTGGTCCGCCTGCGGACTGGGCCGCGCCGGAACGCGCGCAACTCGAGGCCTATGCGCGCGAGGACGCATCGCGCCTCGCCCGCCGGGCCCGCCTCCGCTTCACCGATCCGGGCAAGCAGCCTTCGGCCGAACTTGTCCAGCGCGCCAACGCCCGGCTCGCCGCCGCGATCGCAGCCGGAACCTTCCTCACTGATGCGCCGCAAATCGGCGACCAGCTCTGGGCAGGCACCGTTGGGGGGCCGAACGGACCTGTCGATCTGTCGAAGGGCAGCGCGCGGCGCGAGGAACTCGGCCACTATCTCGGCGGTACATTCCACTATGGCGGCGAATGGTACTGGGGTGTCGACCGGCTGCACTTTCTTGAATCGCGCCTCACCGAGCTTGGCGCCCGCAAGCCTGGCACCGGCGATGCGCTTATCTTTCCGCCGCCGGTTGCCCCGTCAGGCAGCGCGCACCCTGCAAAGCCGCTGGAACTGCACTACTACCTATCCTTCAGAAGTCCGTATACGTACATCGCTGCCGCGCGCGTCAAGGCGCTGGCCGATGCCTATGGCGCCGAGCTGAAGCTGCGTTACGTCCTGCCGATGGTGATGCGCGGCCTGCCTGTTCCGCAGATGAAGCGCCGCTATATTTCGCTGGACGCAGCCCGCGAGGCGCGCCGACTCGGCGTACCTTTCGGCAGGATTGTTGATCCGGTGGGCAAGCCGGTTGAGCGCGGCTATTCGATCCTGCCCTGGGCGCGCGAACAGGGGCGAGGATACGAGTTCTGCCACGCCTTTCTGTCCGGTGTCTGGTCGCAGGGCATAGATGCGGGCACCGATGCCGGGCTGCGCCAGATCGTGGAAGCCGCGGGTCTCGACTGGACTGCCGCGCGTCAGCAAATCGGCTCGGATGCCTGGCGCGCGGAAGCCGAAGCCAACCGCGCAGAGATGACATCGCTCGGCGTCTGGGGCGTTCCCAGCTTCCGCGTCGGCGATGTGATCACCTGGGGGCAGGACCGCCTCTGGGTCATTGAAGACGAATTGAAACGACAAGCTGGATCATCCGCCTGAGGAGGAATTTACATGCAGGTATTGAACGAAGTTTTCCCTACCGATCCTGAGCGCCTGAAGGGCATGATGGAGAAGGGGCCTGAGGGGCCGATTTTCATGGTCAATCTTCTCAAGTTCAAGGACAAGGCGGAGTACGATGATGGCCGTCCCTGCGATCTCTCGGGCCGGGATGCCTACATGATCTATGGCCGCGCCGTGACGGAGCTGTTGCCGAAGTTCGGCGGTCGCGGAATTTTTGCCGGCGACGTCACCTTCCTTGCCCTAGGACAGGTCGAGGAACTCTGGGATGAGATTGCCATCGCCATGTACCCCGACCGCGCCGCCATGGTGCGCATGTCGATGTCGGAAGAATGGCGCGAGATCGCGGTGCACCGCATGGCCGGCCTGAAAGGCCAGCTCAACATCGAAACCGTTATTCCCTCCACTGGCATGACATCGCCCTTCCTCGAAATGATGAAAGCCGGAGGCTGAAACGTATGGGGCCTGTACGCTGGACGCTTCTCGTCGCTGCTCTTGCTGCCGCAGGCCTCTTTGCTGGTAGCCAGATATTCCGCGTACAGATCGCCGAGGCCGTTTTCGAGCGCGCCGTGAAGAAGAATGTTGGCCGCAACACGGCCGCCAGCCTTGGCGACGGCCTGCATGTTTACGTCTGCGGCGCTGGCTCCCCGTTCCCGGATCCTCTGCGCGGCGGGCCGTGCCTGGCCGTTGTGGCGGGTGACGAGCACCTTGTCATTGATGCCGGCTCCGGCGGCGTGCGTACGCTCACGCGGATGGGCTATCCCGTCGGCAAGATTGATGCCGTCCTCCTTACGCATCTGCATTCGGATCATATGGACGGGCTCGGCGAGTTGTTGATGCAGGCCTGGGTCAATGGCGGCCGCAAGGTGCCCATGCCGGTCCACGGCCCCAGCGGCGTCGAGGAAGTCGTGAACGGCTTCAACGCGGCCTACCGGATCGACAGCACCTACCGCACGGGCCACCATGGCCCCGAGATTGCGCCACCCGAAGGCCGCGGCGGCGCGCCCATCCCGGTCATGGTACCTGCCGGGCCCGGAGGACAAACAGTCGTTTACGATGCCGGCGGCCTCACCATCACCGCCTTTCGCGTCAGCCACGCCCCGGTCGAGCCCGCGTTCGGCTACCGCGTGGACTATCAGGGCCGCTCGGTCTCGATCAGCGGCGATTCAATTTACGATCCGAACCTTGTCGCTGCCTCGACCGGCGCAGACCTGCTGTTCCACGACGCGCTGAACCCCGAAATGGTCGCCCGCATGCGCGATGCGATGGCCGAAGCAGGCCGGGACGACCTCGCCAAGGTCCTGAACGACATCCTTGATTACCATGCGACGCCCGCAGACGCCGCCCGCGCGGCGCAGGATGCGGGCGTTTCCCGGCTCGTGCTTTACCATACCGTTCCGCCGCTGCCTTCAAATGCACTCAACGCCTTGTTCACCAAGGAGACCAAGGCTTTATTTGACGGCCCCGTGGAGGTCGCCGTAGATGGCCTCATCTACTCGCTCCCGGCTGGCAACCAGGACATACACGTCAAGAAAGCCTTCTGAATGACCGACCTGAAAATCGTCCCGCTCGACGCCGCCAAGACCGATGCCTCCGATGGCCGCCGCCAGCGGAGCGAACGCAGTCGCGCGCAGATCATCGAGGCGATGTTCGCCCTCATCCGCGAAGGCGAGATGAGCCCCAGCGCCGCCCGCGTCGCGGAGCGCGCCGAGGTTGGCCTGCGCACGGTTTTCCGCCACTTCGAAGACATGGACAGCCTCTATGTCGAGATGGCGGAGCGAATCCACGGCGAGGTCATGCCGAAAGTGCTCGCGCCTTTCGAAGCAAAGGAATGGCGCGAACGCTTCTTCGAACACCTGGACCGCCGCATCGCGATTTACGAACATGTGTTGCCGGTGCGGGTTTCGGCAAACCTGCGCCGTTTCCAGTCGCGCTTCCTGATGGAGGAATACCGCCGCAACCTGCTTATGGAACGGTCTGCGCTCATGGCGCTGCTGCCCGAAGAGATCAGCCGTGATCCGGTCCTCTTCGCCGCCATCGAAACCTCCGCCAGCTTCCAGACCTGGCGCCGTCTGCGCCAGGATTCAGACCTCTCGCCCGAAGATGCCCGCGCCGTTTTCCGTCTTGTGCTGGAACGCCTCATCGGAAAATGAAACGCGTCCCGGTCCTGCTGACGGCGGCGCTGCTTGCCGCGTGCAGCCCACCTGTACCGGGCGCCGGGACCAACGATACTCCGCAGGCTGAGGTTTCTTCGCCTGACTGCGGGCTTCCCGATGCCGACCTCAGCCGGTTCGTCACCGTGCCCGAGGGCCGTTTCCGGAAGGGCGCGCTCGCGGTCTATCCTGAAGAAGCGCCGGAGCTGATGCTGCATGTTGCAGGCTTCGAGATACTGGCGCACGAAGTCACCAATGCCGAGTTTGCGCGTTTCGTCGAGGCGACCGGCTATGTTACCACGGCCGAGCAAAGCGCCTCTGCGGGCGGCCCCGCAGCTGGATCTGCTGTCTTCCGCACGCCTTCAGAGCGGTCCGCTCCAAATGATACCTGGCAGCTCGTCGCGGGCGCCACCTGGCGTGCGCCCGAAGGTCCGGGATCGGACATTTCCAGCCGCGCGCTGTATCCGGTCGTGCATGTGTCCCTCGCCGATGCAGAGGCCTATGCTGCATGGGCAGGCGGGCGACTGCCGACGGAAGAGGAGTGGGAATACGCTGCCTCTCTTGGCCTGTCTGATCCTGCCGATGCCCAATCAGGCGCCTATGATCCAAACGGAGTGCCCATTGCAAACACCTGGCAGGGCTTTTTTCCGCTCGTGGATCAGGCCACAGACGGATTTTCAGGCCGAGCCCCCGCTGGTTGTTTCGCACCCAACGCCATTGGTCTCTACGACATGATCGGCAATGTCTGGGAATGGACGTCGACGCCGTTCCAGACTGGCGCCCATACCATCAAGGGCGGATCCTATCTGTGTGCTGACAATTTCTGCCGCCGCTACCGTCCCGCGGCACGTCAGCCGCAGGAGGTTGACTTTTCGTCAAGCCATATCGGCTTCCGTATCGTGCGTGACCTCCCGCAGGCGGAGTCCATCGCGCCCTAATTCGGCCACCAGACAATTTCGTCTTCGGGCGTCACTTGCGTGGCGCCCGTCTTGTCGATGGCGACCGGAATATCCGTCGTCGAGGCGTAAAGCGGCGCCCGAGCATTCCTGTGGTGCTCGTCCAGTAGTGCCTGCAGCTCGGCCAGCTTGGCGGGCTCGCTTGCGGCAAGGTTGTTGGCTTCAACAGGATCGACAGCGAGATTGAACAGCCAGGTTTTGCCCTGCTTCCCATCCACCTGTAGCTTCCAGTCACCCGCACGTACCACGCGGTAGTATCCGCTCTGCCAGAAAATTGCATTGTCAGGTCGCGCAAAGCCTTCCGTACCCTGCGCAAGCGGCAGCAGGCTGCGCCCGTCGATCTCCACGCCCGAGGGCAGGGCAGCGCCGGCCGCATCCGCCAGCGTCGGCGTGACGTCGATATGGGCCACCGGCGTATCGACCTTCACCCCCGCCGGAATCTTCGCCGGCCAGCTCACGAACATCGGCACCCGGATGCCACCTTCGAACAGCGTCAGCTTCCAGCCGCGGTACGGATCATTGATGCCTGGAAGGTCGATATACCCGGCGCCGCCATTGTCGCTGGAAAACACGATGATGGTGTTCTCTGCGAGGCCTTCTTCTTCCAGCTTCGCCACGATCTGGCCGACGCTGCGGTCCAGAGCCCGCAGCATCGCCGCGTAGACGCGCAGATGGTGAGGGGCGATATCGCCCACGGCGTCATAGTCTTCCTTGGTTGCCTGCAGGGGTGTGTGCACGCCCCAATGGGCAAGATAGAGGAAGAAGGGCTGGTTCTTGTTCGCCTCGATCACCTTCAGCGATTCTTCAGTCCAGTAGTCCGCAAGGTATCCACCCGGCGCGAACTTTGGACCACCATTGTAAGATGTCGAGAAGTCGCCCCGCGCCCAGAGGAAGTTGTCGATGGGGTCAAAGTCCAGCTTGGCGTTCACAACGCCCGGATCATCCGCAGGCAGATGGAACAGGCCCTCCATCAGCAACGTTTCGTCGAAACCCTGCTGGTTCGGGTGGAATTCGCCGTTGTTGCCCAAGTGCCACTTGCCAATGTGAACAGTGTGATAGCCCTTGTCCTTCAGCATTTCGGCGATTGTCACTTCCTCGCCCGGCAGGCCCTGGTCCTGAAAGTCCGGCGCGCCCGCTGCCGCTTCGCGGTTGTAAACTACATCCGGGCGTCCTCTGGAATCGTCATTGGCAAACATCGACACGATCCGCCCCATGCCGTTTGGTGTCGGTGTGAATTCGAATCCTGTGCGGGTCGGATAGCGTCCGGTCAGCAGCATCGCACGCGAGGGTGCGCAGGTGCCGGTGCCGGAGTAAGCCGAGGTGAAGTTTGCGCCGCGAGCGGCCAGTGCGTCGATGTTGGGTGTCGGCACACGTCCGCCGGCTACGCCGCCGCCAAAGGTCGACAGGTCATTGATGCCGAGGTCGTCGACGAGAATGAAGATGATGTTCGGCGGCCGCTCGGCCGCTGGCATGCTCGCTTCGGCTGGGCCCTGCTGCCAGGCAACCGGGCTGTACTCGGCGATGGCCGGCCGGTCTGCGCGGGTTACGAGGAAGAGGATGATCTCTTTCTTGAAGGTCCATGCCAGTGCCCCGGCACCGACGATGATCGCCAGGATGATCAGCAAGATCCGTTTCATGTCCGCGCGCCCCCGTTTCAGCCCTGCCGCATGAAGGCGATGATCGCCTCCGAGAAAGCGGCGGGCTGGTCTTCCTGCAGGAAGTGTCCGCCATTTTGAATGGTCACACAATCGGCGCCGGGAATGCGCGCCTTGAAAATTGCGTCCCCGCCCTTGGTCACCGGGTCACTGTCGCTGAAGGCGATCAACGTGCGCCCCTTGAAGCTTTCCAGCACGGCCCAGGCACGGTCATTGGCGAGCCGCTCGTCCTTGTGCTGGGGCAGCAGGGGCACCAGAGCCGGAAACTTTCGCGCGCCCGCGATGAAGCTGTCATCCGGGAAGGGCGCCACATAGCCATCGAGGATGCGCGCGTCGGTGACGCCGGAAAGCAGACCGAACACATCACGCACCGAGAACGAAGGCGACTCGCTCGCATACTTCACCCAGAAGAGGAATGCCCCAGGTCCGCCGGACTGGAACTGCTCGCGCACCATCGCCGCGTCCGGTATCGGCACGGCTGGATACATCTGGCCAAGAAAGGCCGACATCTCGTCTGAGATCATCGCGGTGCTGGGCAGGCCCGTATTCGCCACAACGATGCGCTTGAACCGGCCGATCTGGTCTGCTGCCACACGCAGGCCGATCAGCCCGCCCCAGTCCTGGCACACCAGGGTCAGGCCGGTGAGATTCGTCTTTGTCAGCCACTGGTTCAGCCAGTCCACATGGCCGCTATAGCTGTAATCGTCCATCGCCGCTGGCTTGTCCGAACGGCCAAAGCCGATCAGGTCGGGCGCCAGGACGCGGTATCCCGCTTTCGTCAGTATCGGGATCATCTTGCGATAGAGGTAGCTCCACGAAGGCTGCCCGTGGAGGCAGAGGATCGGCTCGCCGTCCTTGGGGCCTTCGTCTAGGTAGTGCATCCGCATTGCCTCGCCACCCGCCCCGGAAATTTCGAGGTAGTTGGGCGAAAATCCGTACTCGAACAGGTTGGCGAATTGCGAGTCGGGTGTTCTGAGAATCTTCAAGGGTCTGGCCTCCCCGCCAGCGAAGTCTATAATATGGCACTAATAGTGCCAATAAGCGTCCCGGTCAATCGGCTTTCTTTGCAAACCCATTGGCTTTCGCGGCGCCGGTTCATTTGCCTTTCATCGACAACGTACAATACTGTCGTACAATCATCAGTGTGGCGAGCAGGGAGGGTGTCGCATGAACAGCCGGCAGCAGAAGATTCTCGGCGTCCTGCAGTGGATTTTTTATCCGGTCGGCGCCCTCATGCTCCTTGCCTTCCTGGCAGACTTTTTCGGTGGCTACCGCTACTGGACAGAGCGTGTCTGGGGTTTCTTCGACACTGTCAGTGATCCCATAGCAGTCATTGTCATTCTGTTCTTCTATGTCGTTCTCGTAGGACTGTTCTGGCAATTCCTGCTGATCGAGTTTTCCCGGCAGCGCCAGCGACGAAAACTCGGTACCCCGCTGATCGAGATCTATCCGAACCGTTTTGCCGCACGCTTTGTTCTTCCGATCGTCGCTGCGCTCTTTGTGGTCGGGTTGAACGCATTGGTGTTTGTACCGGGCGCGACTGAACTGGATATCTCCAGCCTCGAGCTGGAACCCATGCTGTTTCTCGTCTTCTTTTATCTTGTTGCGCATTTCCTGTTGATTGCTTTCACGCTGCGCGCTGTCCGTCAGCTACCGTTTTTCGTCGCGACGGAAGAAGGCTTTGTCTATGAGCCGGGCGATGTGTCGCCGGGGCTCATCAAGTGGACCGATATTTCCGAAGGCGCCGAGGCGCCGCTCCTGACAAGCGGGACCACGAACATCGGCGGCCCACGGGTTGCGCCCACGATCGTCCTTTCACTGAGGGATCCGGATTCCGTATTCGCGGCCTACAATCCGATCTTGCGCGGACTGAACAAACTCGCCACCGGCGTCATCAAGTACCAGTCCGGCGGTGTCGGTGACATCGTGCTCGCAGCGGAGGATTTCGGCCGTCACTATGACGAGGTTCGCACGCTGATCCGCAAGAAGCTCGGAACGCGCTGGACTGAAAAACTGCCGGACTGATCAGGTCACCTTCGCCCGGGCGTGGAATTGCGGTTGATCCCAGCCCTTGGTGGCAAGTATGTCCGCCAGCGCGTCCATCGCGTCCCACACGGCCGCATAGGTCAGGAACAGCGGCGAGAATCCAAACCGGACTGTATCCGGTGCCCGGAAGTCTGCCATCACGCCGCGCGCCGCCAGGGCCTGAACGACTGGGTAGCCTTCCGCTATTCGCAGGCTCACATGCGCGCCGCGCCGTGCGTCCTCCGCCGGGCTCAGTACCTCCAGGCCGACGGCGGCCGCTCGCGCAATCGCGAGGCCGCCCAGTGCCCGGGCTTTGGCCTGAAGCTGTGCTAGGTCAACACCCTCAAGCGCTTCCAGCGCGCCGCTCAGCGCCGCGAGTGACAGTATCGGCGGTGTCCCGCTCGCAAATCGCAGGGCGCCGTCTCGCGGCACATACGTTCCGTCGAACGCAAAGGGTGCCGCATGGCCCATCCAGCCGGGCAGGGGATTGGCCAGTTTGCCGGATAGCGTATTTGATACGTACACGAATGATGGCGCACCGGGCCCGCCATTGAGGTACTTGTAAGTGCATCCTGCCGCCAGTTCTGCACCGTCCGCACGAAGCTTCAAGTCAAGAACGCCGGTTGCATGGCTGAGGTCCCAGATGATCCGGGCGCCGTAGCGCTTCGCCTCGCGTTCATGCCCGGCAATGTCCGCAACCTCGCCCGATCGATAATTCACCGCGCTCTTGATCAGCACGCCGCCCGCTTTCAGCGCATCAAATCCGCCGCCCGGCACCAGCTGGCGCACTTCCGCGCCGCTGAGACCGCCCAGGCCGGCCGCGATGTACTGATCGGTCGGAAACTCGTCCTCTTCCACGAACAGGGCATAGGTGCGCGCGTGCGGCAGGGCGGCGGCGGCCAGCTTGAAAAGGTTCACCGAAACGCTGTCCGCAACGATCACTTCGCAGGGGTCTGCGCCAATCAGCGCCGCCAGCCGGTCGCCCGTCCGCTCCGCAAGATCGATCCACCCGGCAGAGTTCCAGCTACGGACCAGGTCGCTCGACCAATCGACCTGTGCAGCCGCCAGTTTCTCTCGCGCGCCTCTCGGCGGCGGCCCCAGCGAATGGCCGACAAGGTAGGTCACGCCTGCTGGCAGGTCGAACAGTTCCGCCCGCTTCGCCAGCGGATCAGCTGCGTCCTGCTCAAGCGCCTCGGCGCGGGAAGTGGGAACCTTGATCATCGGACTGGCTTGCCTCGGCAGGTGAACTCGCGACAGTAGGGGCGAAGGCTGCGGCGGCAAGGGAGAGACGTGTGTGGAAATCCATAGTGGCAATTTCGGCGCTCACCTTGGCTGGCGCCTGTACGCCCGCGCAACAGGAAGCCGCCGTGCCGGAGCCAGCGGTGACTGAGCCCGTGAAGATCATGACCTGGGCGGACCTTGCTGCCCGTCCGCAACCTACGCCCTCCGTTGAGGTGAAGTGGAGCGAGGGGGAAACCGACATTGCCGATATCTGGCTCCCTGAGGGCCGGGGGCCTCATCCGGTAGTGGTGATGGTGCATGGCGGGTGCTGGCAGAAATCGATTGCCGATCGCACGCTGATGAACCCGATGGCGGATGCCTTGCGCAATCAGGGCTGGGCCGTCTGGAACATCGAGTACCGGGGCGTAGATGAGCCGGGCGGCGGATATCCGGGCACCTACCTTGATGTGGGCGCTGCAGCAGACGAATTGATCGAACGCGCTGACGCATGGAACCTTGATCTCGGCCGTGTCACGGGAATTGGCCATTCGGCCGGCGGGCACCTTGTGCTCTGGCTGGCGGCACGGTCGAGATTGCCTGACAGCAGCCCTCTCAGCGTGTCCAATCCGCTGCGATTCCGGGGTGTGGTCGTCTCGGGCGGCCTCGCGGATCTGGAAGCCTCACGGCCGGTTACTGCGCCCACCTGCCTTGACGCTGTTTACGACCAGCTGACCGGCCTTCCTTCACCCGAACGGCCGGATCCGCTCGCTGATACTTCACCTGCGAGACTGCTTCCGATCGGGGTGCCGTTTGTCAGTGTGAACGGGAGTGAAGACCGGATTGCGCCGCCCTTGCTGGGGGATGGGCTGACGCGCAAGGCCGAAGCGGCCGGAGATTCCGCCTCATTGGTGGTCGTTCCGGCCTCAGGCCATGTCGAACTGGTCACGCCGGGTACACAGGCTTTCGACATCCAGTCTCAGATTTTATCAGATTTTATCGCTGGCAAGGCCGATTGACCGACCCGGCCGGATGCATCGAGGGGAGCACGTGATGGACCAGACCGGGCGCTTCAGGGTGCGGGACGCCTTGCTTGAGCGGCTGGCCGGTCCGCGCGTCCTGATCATGGGCATCCTGAATGTGACGCCGGACAGTTTTTCCGATGGCGGCCGGTATGACCGGCTCGAGGCCGCGCTGGCGCAGGCGGCACAGATGAAGGCCGAGGGGGCTGATATTCTGGACATTGGCGGGGAGTCGACACGGCCGGGGGCGCTGGAAGTGGACGCCGCCGAGGAATGGCAGCGTGTTGCGGGGCCGATTGCCGCGCTGGCCGCCGAAGACGGCCTTCCGGTGTCCATCGACACCTACAAAGCCGAGGTGGCGCGCAAGGCGGCGGAGGCCGGCGCGGTGATGATCAATGACGTTTGGGGGCTGACGCGCGACCCGGGGATCGCGGAAGTCGTGGCGCAGACGGGATCGCTGGCGGTGATCACCTACAATCGCGGCACGGCGGACCCGGCCATCGACATCCGGGCCGATATGGCTGCGTTCGTTGCCGAGAGCTTCGCCCGCACGGACCGGGCCGGCATTCCGCGCGCCCATATCCTGTTCGATCCGGGTGTCGGCTTCGGCAAGACCTATGAGCAGAACCTGGCGGCGCTGGCGCAGCTGGACGTACTGGTGGAGACCGGCTGCCCGGTGTTGGTGGGCGTGTCGCGCAAGTCCTTCATCGGCAAGCTGACCGGGCGCCCGGTGGGCGAACGGCTGGCGGGAACACTGGCGGCGGGCCTTGATTCAGTGCACAGGGGCGCGCGGGTGCTGCGCGTGCATGACGTGGCCGAGCACCGCGACGCCGTGGACATGATGAACGCCATCAGGGAGCAAGAATGACCGACCGGGTTTTCGTTTCAAACCTCTGTGTGCACGGCTTTCACGGCCTGCACAGCGCCGAGAAGAATCTCGGCCAGAAGTTTTTCATCGACATTGACTGCGAGCTGGCAGGCCCGGCCACGGCGACCGACAAGATGGCGAATACGGTGGACTATGGCGCGCTGTGCGACCTCGTCATGGAACTCTCCGCCCAGACCGTGTTCAACCTGATTGAAACCTTCGCCGAGCGGATTGCCGAGGCGATCCTCTCGACGCAGCCGCTGGTCAGCCGCGTGACCATCACTGTGCGCAAGCCCTCTGCGCCGATCCGCTATTTCCTTGACCATGTCGGCGTCAGCGTGACGCGCGGGCGCGCTTGACCGCTGCCTGCCTCGGCCTCGGCACCAACCTGGGTGACCGCGCCGCGCAGCTGGCGGAGGCCCTGCTGCGGTTGGATGCCATCGACGGCATCCACCTCGAGGCTGTCTCGCCGGTCTACCGCACGGCGCCCTGGGGCGTGGAGGAGCAGCCGGATTTCCTCAATCTCTGTGTGCGGATTGATACGGGGCTGCAGCCTGTGCTGCTGCTGGCCGCCTGCAAGGCGGTGGAGGCGGCGATGGGGCGGCAGGTCCGCGAGCGCTGGGGGCCCCGCGAGATTGATGTGGACGTGCTGCTGATGGCGGGCGTGGAGATGGAAACACCGGACCTGACCCTGCCGCATCCGCGCATGCTGCAGCGCCGGTTTGTGCTGGCGCCGCTGGCCGACCTTGTGCCGGAGTGGAAAGTCCGGGGGCGAACCATCGAGGACTATGCCCTCACGCTCGGCGCAGACGACCTGTGCGAGCTGGATGAAGCCGGAACGGCGCGCGTGCAGGCCCTGCTCAGCGCGCCTTGAGGGCGGCGAGCAGGTCCTGCGCAAACGTCGTCAGCGTATCATCGCGCGCGCCCATCACGAGGATACGGTCGCCGGGTTTTGCGAGTTCGACGAGGCGCGCGCCGCAGGCTGCACGGTCGCCAAGGGCTTCGGCGTTTTTGCCCAGCGCGCGGATATCGGCGGCGAGGTCTGCGCTGCCGACCGAGCGGTCGACGGTGCCGCCGAAATAGGCGGGCTCCGGCATCAGGAGAATGTCTTCCGCTTTCAGGTTTTCGGCGAAGCATTCAGCGAATTCGCGGCGCATCTTCTTGATCGGGCCGAAACCGTGCGGCTGGAACATGACGAGGACGCGGCCGGGGAACTGGTTCACCGTGCACAAGGTGGCGGCGATCTTGTCCGGGTTGTGACCGAAATCATCTATGACGGTAACGCCGTTTGCCGTGCCGACGATATCGAAGCGGCGGGCGATGCCGGAAAATTCAGCGAGCGCGCGGGCGGCGTCGTCCAGCGTGACGCCGCAGGTGGATACGGCGGCAATGGCGGCGAGGGCGTTCGACACATTGTGGCGGCCGGGCGTGGCGAGGTGGATGTCCGCCGATACGCCGGATTTCCGGTCGTGTACGGAGCATGTGATGCTGGTAGGCGCGGGCACGATGTTTCTGGCGGTCAGGCGCGCGGCGGGATTGTCGAGGCTGTAAGTGATTGCGGCGGGGAAATCAGCGGCGAGGCGCGCCGTTTCCGCATTGTCGAGGTTGAGGACGACATCCTGCGCGCGCGCGGCGAAGCCGCCGAAGAGGGCGCGCAACTCGTCCATCGTCTTGTGGTCGAGTGCGATATTCATCAGCACGGCCACGCGCGGATTGTAGGCGGCGATGGAGCCGTCGCTTTCGTCCACTTCCGAAACGAAGAGGCCGCTCGTGCCGACGAGGGAGCTGGAAAACAGCGCCTCGGGCGTACGGAAATTCTTCATCACGGCGCCGTTCATCACCGTGGGGCTTTTGCCGGCATGGTGCAGGATCCACGCGATCATGCCGGTGACGGTAGACTTGCCGCTGGTGCCCGCGACGCCGATGGCGAAGGGTGCGGCGTTGAAGAGGGCAGAGAGCATGTCTGCCCGGCTCATACGCTGCGCGCCCACGCGGATCGCGGCGGCGATATCAGGCACCGTGTCTTCCACGGCGGCGGAGGCGACGACAATCTGCTCCGGGCTCGTCACGCCGCTGCCATCCTGCGGAAAGAGGCGGATGCCGAGGCTGCGCAGGTAATCAAACTTCGCGGGTGTGCGCCCCTGATCCAGCGACCGGTCCGACCCCTCGATACTGTGGCCATGGCCCAGCAGGATCAACGCCAGCGGCAACATGCCGGAGCCGCCGATGCCGCAGAAGAAGTAGCGATTGTGCTTTGTCATAAAGTTCACTCTAACTGCGATTCCGCAAACCCCCAATCCATGCCCGGGAGAGCATCATGACACAACGCAGGACGCGCATTGGTATCGTCGGGCCGGGCCGGGCGGTTGACCGGGGGCTGGCGGAGCGCGTGAGCGCGCTGGCAGGCGATGCGGCGGAGCTTGTCTGGCATCCGCAATGCTTCCTTCGGGCGGGGCATTTTGCGGGGCCGGATGCGGCGCGGGCGGCGGCGTTTGCAGAGTATGCGAATGATCCCTCGCTCGACGTAGTCTGGTTTGCGCGCGGCGGGTATGGGGCGTGCCGGATCCTCGACACGGCGTTCGAAAACCTGGGCGACGCGGCGCGGGCGAAGACCTATCTCGGCTATAGCGATGCGGGCAGCCTGCTGGCGCGGCTCGCGCGGGACGCGATTGGCCGGGTGGCGCATGGGCCGATGCCGGCGGACATATTGCGCGAGGGCGGCGAGGCGGCGGTGCGCCGGTCGCTCGGCTTCCTGACGGGTACGGATGATGGCGCAGGGATCGATCCCGTGACGCTGGCGCCGGGCAAGTATGCGGCGTTCAACATTTCGGTGTTCGCGAGCCTGATCGGGACCGGCTGGCTGCCGGACCTGACGGGACATGTGCTGATGCTGGAGGATGTGGGTGAGTATCATTACCGGCTCGACCGGATGATGTTCACGATCACTTCGAATCCGGACGTGAAGAAGGTGGCAGGCATCCGGCTGGGGCGCTGCGGGGCGATTCCGGTGAACGATGTGGACTTTGGCCGGGACGAGGAAGAGATCGTGCGGGACTGGTGCGCGCGGGGCGGGATCGCCTATCTCGGCCGCGCGGATATCGGGCATGATGTGGATAACAAGATCGTGGTGTTCGGGGCGCGAGGGGCGAGCGCCTGAAATGAAAAGGCGGGCCGCGCTGAACGGGCCCGCCTTTTGGTTTGTGTGCGGAAGACCGGAACCTAGAGGTTCTTGACGATGTCCTCGACCATCTTCTTGGCGTCCGCGAGCAGCATCATCGTGTTGTCGTGGAAGAAGAGTTCGTTTTCGATGCCGGCATAGCCCGAGCCCATCGAGCGCTTGATGAAGAGCACCGTGCGGGCGTTTTCAACGTCGAGGATGGGCATGCCGTAGATCGGCGAGGTCTTGTCGGTTTTGGCGGCGGGATTGGTCACGTCATTGGCGCCGATGACGAAGGCCACGTCCGAAGCGGAGAACTCGGAGTTGATGTCTTCGAGTTCGAACACTTCGTCGTAAGGCACCTGGGCCTCGGCGAGCAGCACGTTCATGTGGCCCGGCATCCGGCCCGCGACAGGGTGGATGGCGTATTTCACTTCGACGCCTTCGGCCTTCAGCTTTTCCGCCATCTCCTTGAGAGCGTGCTGGGCCTGGGCGACGGCCATGCCGTAACCCGGGACGATGATGACCTTGGAGGCATTCTTCATGATGAAGGCGGCGTCTTCGGCAGAACCCTTCTTGTACGGACGGTCCACTTTCGCGCCGCCGGCAGCCGCCGCTGCATCCTCGCCGCCGAAGCCGCCGAGGATGACCGAGATGAAGCTGCGGTTCATGCCCTTACACATGATGTAGGACAGGATCGCGCCGGAGGAGCCGACGAGGGCCCCGGTGATGATCAGCGCAAAGTTGCCGAGCGTGAAGCCGAGGGCGGCGGCGGCCCAGCCGGAATAGGAGTTCAGCATCGAGACGACGACCGGCATGTCGGCGCCGCCGATGGGGATGATCAGCGTGACGCCGAGGATCAGCGCGAGGATCGTCAGGCCCCAGAAGGCCCACTGGGCTTCACCGCCGGAGGCGATCAGCACGCCCGTGAGGATGATGATGCCGGCGCCGAGGCCGAGGTTCAGGAGGTGCCGGGCTGGTAGCAGGATCGGCGAGCCGCTCATGTTGCCGTTGAGCTTGGCGAAGGCGATGATCGAGCCGGTGAAGGTCAGCGCGCCGATGGCCGAGCCGAGACCGAGTTCGATCAGCGAGGCGGTCTTGATGCCGGTGAGGCCCATGATGCCGAAGCTGTCCGGCGCGTAAAGTGCGGCGGCGGCGACGAGCACGGCGGCGAGGCCGACGAGCGAGTGGAACGCTGCGACGAGTTGCGGCATGTCCGTCATCGGGATCTTGCGCGCGATGTAGGCGCCGATGGTGCCGCCGATGGCGACGGCGCCGATCATCAGGGCCCAGGTGGTCGGATCAAGCTGGTCCCAGAGGAGCACGATGGTGGTGGCGACGGCGATCGTCATGCCGATCATGCCGTTGCGGTTGCCCTTCTGGCTGGTGGCGGGGCTCGAGAGGCCGCGAAGGGCGAGGATGAAAAGTACGCCCGCGACCAGGTAGAGCAGGGGCGCCCAGGTGGATTGGAACTGTTCCACGGCTTACTGACCCTTCTTCTTGTACATGGCCAGCATGCGCTGGGTGACGAGGAAGCCGCCGAAGATGTTGACGCTGGCGAGCATCACGGCGACGGCACCGAGGATCTTGGCGACCCAGCCTTCAGAGGTGAGCCCGGCGGCAGCGGCGGCGACAAGGGCGCCGACGACGATGACGGAGGAGATGGCGTTGGTGACGGCCATCAGCGGCGTGTGCAGCGCAGGGGTAACCGACCAGACGACATAATAGCCGACGAAGCAGGCGAGCGCGAAGATGGCCGCGAGGAAAACCGTGGAGTCGATACCGCCGGCGTCTGCGTAGGCAGGCAGGGCGAGGGCCGCGAGGGCGAGGACGGAAAGGGCGCGTTTCATGTTACTTGAGCCTCTCACTGACGGTGGCGCCATTGCGGGTCAGCAGCATGGCTTTGACGATCTCGTCGTCCGTATCGAGATTGAGCTTGCCGCCTTCGCCGGTGATCAGCGGGATGAAGGCGAGGAGGTTCTTGGCGAAGAGCGAGGACGAATCAGCGGGCAAGCGGGCCGGCAGGTTCGAGAAGCCCGCAACCTTGACGCCGTTCACGTCGACCACTTCGTCAGCCTTCGAGAGCGGGCAGTTGCCGCCCTGGCTGACAGCCATGTCAACGATGACCGAACCTGGCTTCATCGACTTCACCATTTCCTCGGTGATCAGCACGGGCGCAGCGCGGCCGGGGATCAGCGCGGTGGTGATGACGATATCCTGCTTGGCGATGTGGCTGGCGGTCAGCGCGGCCTGCTTCGCCTGGTATTCCTTGGACATTTCCTTGGCGTAGCCCGCGGCGGTTTCGGCGGCCTTGAACTCTTCATCCTCGACCGCGATGAACTTGGCGCCGAGCGAAGCGACCTGTTCCTTGGCGGCGGGGCGCACGTCGTTCGCCGTAACCACGGCGCCGAGGCGGCGGGCGGTGGCGATGGCCTGGAGGCCGGCCACACCGGCGCCCATGATGAACACCTTGGCAGCAGCGACCGTTCCGGCGGCCGTCATCATCATCGGCATGGCGCGGCCATAAATCTGGGCGCCCTCGATGACGGCGCGGTAGCCGGCGAGGTTGGACTGGGACGAGAGCGCGTCCATCGACTGGGCGCGCGTGATTCGCGGGGTGAACTCCATCGAGAGGCCGGCAATCTTGCGGGCGTTCAGCGCTGCGACTTCCTCGGCCGGATAGGCGAACGGCTCCATCAACGCGATCAGGGCCGCGCCTTCCGGCAGGGCCGCGATCTCGGACGGCTCTGGCCGGCGGACCTTGAACACGATGTCGGCCCCTGCCGCGGCAGCGCCTGCGCCGGCAGCGATCGTCGCCCCAGCATCTGTAAAGGCGCTGTCGGGGAAGCCGGCCACGGTGCCCGCGCCGGATTCGATCGTGATCGTGTGGCCAAGGCCCACGAGCTTCTTGACTGTCTCCGGGGTTGCCGCCACGCGGGTTTCGCCGGGTCGCCGTTCTTTGAGCACTGATATCTTCATGGCGCCTTGAATTAGGTTAAACGTTGCGCCGTGCAACTGTTATTTTGGAGGTTTGGGGCATGAGCTTGTTTAGTCTGGCTAACAAGGCAGCGCTGGTTACCGGTGCGTCAAGCGGTCTGGGCCGACATTTTGCGGGTGTGTTGGCTGGGGCGGGGGCCACGGTGGTGGTCGCCGCACGCCGTGTGGACAAGCTCCAGGAAGTTGCTGCGGAGATCGAGGCGAAGGGTGGCAGGGCCCTTGCGGTCGAGATGGACGTGACGAGCGATGCCAGCGTGGCAGCGGCGTTTGCCACCATCGGCAAGGCTCTCGGGCGGCCCTGCGATGTGGTGATAAACAATTCCGGCATGTCGCGCGAAGGCTGGTACCGTGAGCAGAGCGAGGAAGACTGGAACGCGGTGATCGACACGAACCTCACCGGCGTTTGGCGCGTGGGCAAGCATGCGACGAACGCCCTGATCGACGCAAAGGCCAAAGGCTCGATCGTCAATATCGCTTCGATCACGGCGCACCGCACACAGTACATGACGACGGCCTATTGCGTCTCGAAGGCGGGCGTGGACCACCTGACGCGGCACATGGCGCTCGAGAGCGCCCGTTACGGCATCCGCGTGAACGCGATTTCGCCCGGCTATTACAAGACCGCGATCAATGACGAATATCTCGACTCCGAAGCGGGTGAAGCGATGCGCAAGCGGATCGCGTTCCGGCGCTTCGGCGAATACCACGAACTCGACGGCGCCCTGCTGCTGCTGTCGTCGGACGCGGGCAGCTACATGACGGGCTCGACCATTGTGGTGGATGGCGGGCACCTGCTGTCGCCGATCTGATCCGAAACGGAAGAAGGACATGAGCGTTTCCATTGTGAAGATCGACATGTCGAATACGAGCCTGCTGGACCGGGTAGCTGCCGATGTTTTTGATGGACCGGTGTTGAAGGAACGGCTGGAAGCCTTTCTTGCCGATGGACGGCACGTGCTGCTGGTCGCGGTCGAGGACGGTCAGGTCGTGGGGCAGGCATCCGGCATGGAATATCTGCATCCGGACAAGCCTTCCCAGTTCTTCTTCAACGAAGTTGGCGTCTCGCCCGCCTGGACGTCGCGTGGCATCGGCCGGCTGCTTTCTGCGGCGCTCATCTCGGAAGCGCGGGCGCGCGGCTGTGGGTCGATCTGGCTCGCGACGGCAGCAGACAATGTCCCGGCACACCGGTGTTTCGAGGCCGTGCCGGATGGCGAAGCGCCAGAGACCTGCCGGATCTATGCCTGGGAATTCGCCAATTGAGCGGCTTGCGGGTATTTCGCAGGCAGTCTACACCACCGCCACGCGAAAGGTGTCCGGGTCAAAAGCCCGGGTGAAAAGGGAAGCCGGTGGGAATCCGGCGCTATGCCCGTAACTGTCAGC
>CAZXQD010000005.1:0-65500 GCA_964643405.1 uncultured Hyphomonas sp.
ATTGTGCGATGTCGGACGATCCGACGAAGCTGACGGCCTTGATGTCCGGATGCGTGAGGATCGCATCGACGGAGACCTTGTCGCCATTGACCACGTTCAGCACACCTGCAGGGGCGCCCGCTTCAAGCATCAGCTCGGCAAGACGCATCGGCACCGAAGGATCCTTTTCCGAGGGCTTCAGGATGAAGGTGTTGCCGCAGGCGATCGCGACGGCCGCCATCCAGCAGGGGATCATGGCGGGGAAATTGAACGGCGTGATGCCCGCGCAGACGCCCAGCGCCTGACGCATCGAGAAAACGTCGATACCCGGTCCGGCACCTTCGGTGTATTCGCCCTTCAGCAGGTGGGGCACCCCGCAGGCGAACTCCACCACATCAAGGCCGCGCTGGATGTCGCCTTTCGAGTCGGCGATGACCTTGCCGTGTTCGGACGAGAGCAGGTGCGCGAGTTCGTTCATGTTGGCTTCGACGAGGCGCTTGAACTCGAACATGACCCGGGCGCGGCGCTGCGGATTGGTGCTCGCCCATGCCGGAAGGGCGGCCTTTGCGGCGTCTACCGCGGCAGCCAGCTCGGCAGCCGTTGCCAGCGCGACCCGGGCCTGAACCTCCCCCGTGTTGGGGTTGTAGATGTCGCTGAAGCGGCCGGATTTGCCTGCTACAGCCTTGCCGCCGATGAAATGATGCACCTCGCGCATGGCGTGTCTCCTCATGTGTGGGCGCGTTATAGGCGCTGGCCCGCCGGAGATACATGGCCAATTTTGACCCGGCTTTTACGCCTGGCTCGAAGGACGCAGAATAGGGCTTGATTGCCTTTGCGGCAGGTTCCGGATCAAGAGTCGCAAGCGGCGACCGGAGCGCACGAAAAGTGCGCCCAATACAGACCGCCAAGGGAGGATAGAGACCGGCGGCCTTTTGCGCCGGCAGGCAACATGGACGGCAATACCGAACTCCGTACCGAAAGCCCGATGACAGCGCGCCAGCGCGCCGCCACCCTCCTCGCTTCGCCTCTTTTCCGCCGGCGCGCTCTTTTCGCTTCCCTCGGCGTCCTGTTCGTGCTGGCCACGTGGTTCGTGATGGATCGCAATGCCTATGTCTCGACGGCGGATGCCCGGATCGCGGCAGACATGATCGCGGTCTCCACCGACATATCAGGCCGCATCACCAGCGTCACGGTCAGCGAAGGCGACCGCGTCAAGGCGGGCGACGCCATCTACACCATCGACGACCGCGAAGCGGCCTATGCGCTCGCCCAGTTCCAGGCCGAGGCGAACCGGCTGCGGGCGGAGATAGCGCGGGAAGAAGCGCGGGCGGGCCTCGCCACGTCGAAGGCAGGCAGCCAGGTTGCCGCGCGGCAGGCGGGCACGCGGTCGGCCTCGGCCTCCGTCGAGGCGGCACGGTCGAACCTCGATACGGCCCGGCAGGAGCACGAGCGCACGAAGAACCTGTTCGAACAGGGTCGCATACCCAAGAGCACCTATGACCAGGCGAAGAACGCGCTAGACACAGCGGCGCAGGCCTTGCTGCGCGCGCAGGCCGAGCGCGAGACCGCCGCCGCCGAGCAGCGCACGGCCAGCATCACCGGACAGGAAGTGCGCCTGATCGACTATGACCTTTCCGTGCTTCAGGCCGAACTGGAGCGGGCGGAGGCCCGCGTGGATGCCCAGAAGGTGGTGCTGGAGCAGCACACGATTCGCGCGCCCATCGACGGCGTGATCGATGAGCTGTTCTATGACGCGGGCGAGCATTCGCTGCGCGGTTTCCGGATGGCGCTGATGCATGATCCGGAGGCGGTCTGGGTTTCGGCGAACATCAAGGAAACGGATATCCGCAGGGTCGCGCCCGGCGCCGCCGTGATGATACGGGCCGACAGCCATCCGTCCGTGCCCCTCAAGGGCAAGGTGACGCGTATCCGCGAGGCGACACTTTCGGAAGCGGCTATGATGCCGAACCCGAATGCCAACGGCGTGTTCACGAAGATCACCCAGCGCATCAAGATCCGCATCGACCTCGACCCCTCCGATGTGCACCTACGGACCGGGACGATGGTGACTGTTCGCATCCGCAAGTCGGATACCGATGCGGTCACCGCGACGGCATCTTGAGCGGAACCGCCAGCCTGCCGCTGCCACCCGGCGCCGGGGCGCATACTCTGCCTACAGACATTCCGCCCAATGCAGGCCCGTCGATCCGCGAGCGGTTTGAACAGTTCGGGCCGCGGTACAGGTGGATCCTGCTGCTGACCATGCTGACGGGGTCGATGGCCACAATGCTGGCGGCGACGACGATCAACGTCGCCCTGCCCGCCATCATTGGCGCATTCGGTCTCGGACAGGACCAGGCGCAGTGGATGTCCACGGCGTTCCTTGCATCCTCGACACTGGCGATGCTCGCGAACGCCTGGGCGATGGCGACCTACGGGCCGCGGGCCACCTATGTTTTCGGCATGATCACCTTCATCATCGGTTCCCTGCTCGGCGCGGTCGCGGGTACGCTGGAACTGCTGATCCTGTCCCGGGCTTTGCAGGGCGTTTCGGCGGGGCTGCTGCAGCCGATGTCGATGTTCCTGATTTTCCAGACATTTCCGGACCGGCAGCGGGGCACCGCGATGGGGTTGTTTTCCATCGGCGTGGTGCTCGCGCCCGCCTTCGGGCCGGCGCTCGGCGGCGTCGCTGTGGACCTTGCGAGCTGGCGGCTGGTGTTCGTCGCCACCCTGCCGCTGGCCATCGTGGCGCTCTGTCTTGCGCCGTTCCTGATGCCGAAGGGCGACCGGCAGGCAGAGCAGAAGAAGCCGCCGCTGGATTGGCAGGGCCTCTGCCTGCTGGCAGTAGCGGTGGTGGGAATGCTGTCCGCCTTCGCTGGCGGCAACCGGGACGGCTGGGACTCGGACAAGACGCTGATCAAGGTGACCGTGTCCATTGCAGCGGCGATCGCATTCTATTTCTGGGAACGCCGGCATCCCTTTCCGGCATTGAACCCGGCGATCTTCAGGTATCGCCAGTTCTGGTCCGCCAGCATCATCATCGTGGCGACCGGGACGGCGATCTACGGATCGACTTACCTTATCCCGCTTTTCGTGCAGCTGGTGCAGGGATACTCGCCGACAGCGGCGGGCGTGATGATGATCCCGGCGGGGCTTGTGATGGTCGTGTGCTTTCCGCTCGCGGGACGGCTGACCGACAGGGTGGACCCGCGCTGGCTGCTGACGTTCGGCATCATCTGCTTTGCCGTGTCCGGCATGTTGCTCGCAGGGGTAACCGTGCTGACACCCTACTGGCTGCTGGTCAGCTGGATCATGCTGAGCCGGGTGGGGATAGCGTTCTGCATGCCGCCAGCGAACACGACTGCCGTGCGGGCCGTGCCGCTGAACCTGCTTGCCTCTGCCACCGGCGGGGTGTCGTTCCTCATGCAGGTGGGCGGGGCATTCGGCGTGAACCTGCTGGCCGTGCTGCTGCAACGCCGCACGATTTTCCACGGCGAACACCTTGCCGCGGAAATGACAGAGTCCAATGCCGAGTTCCTGCACGAGCACGCGATGCAGGCGATGTCGATGGAGGCCGCCGGCAAGCCGCAGGTGACGGCCTTCACGGACGCCTTCCAAGCGATCGGCCAACAGGTATCGGCCCAGGCGACCGTGCTGGCCTTCCGCGATTGCTTCTTCGTTATAGCGTTGTGGTTCTGCTTAATCCTGTGCACGATGCTGCTGATGCCAAAGCCGAAGTTACAGATGCCGGCCGCTGCCTGACAGGCGTGGGCATCGGCAAGATGCGGAGGCGGGACTTGGAGAGGACGGCGACATGAAGATTACCCGGCGACACATGCTGACCGGCGCGGCGGGCGTGGGCCTACTGGCCGGGGCAACCGGAGCCGCGAAACTCTACTGGGACGGAAAGTCCTTCGTGCGTGCGGACTATGTGGAAGGCGCGCCGGCCGCGCCGCCGGGCGAAGCCAGCTGGATGAACTGGGCAGGCACCGAACGCGCGACGCCGCAGAGAATCGTGTTTCCAGACTCCGTCGAGGCGCTTGCGGACACGGTGCGCACCGCCGCAGGACGGATTCGCCCCGTTGGCAGCGGCCATTCGTTCACGGGCCTCGCGACGACCGAAGATACGCTTCTCATGGCGAACGGCCTCGCCGGCCTGATCAGCTATGATGCCGCCACAGGGGAAGCCAGGTTCGGTGCGGGCACGCCGCTGTTCCAGGTAAGCGAGGAGTTGGCTGCGCTCGGGCGCGCCTTCGACAACCAGCCGGATATCGATTCGCAAACCCTCGCAGGCGCCTTCGCAACCGCCACGCATGGCACAGGAAATGACCTGCCCGCCTTGCACGACAACATCACCGCCTTCCAGCTCGTGACCGCGGACGGCGCCGTGCGGGACGTGACGCGCGCATCTGACCCGGACCTGTTCGAGGCGGGCCGCGTATCGCTCGGCGCGCTGGGCGTAATGTCGGCCTTCACCTTGCGCAGCGTGCCGGCCTATCGGCTCAAGCGCACGGTAACCGTGGAAGATTCAAAGACTTTCCTTGGCCGACTGGAACAGGCGGCAGCCGCGCATCGCAACTTCGAATTCTACTATTTCCCGCACACGGGCCTCGTGGCGAGCATCGTGCATGACCTGACCGATGAACCGCCTACGGAGGAAACCGCCACGGATGATGACGAGTTCCTGCAAGGCCTGAAGGCGCTGCGCGACCAACTCGGCTGGGCGCCTTGGCTTCGGCGGTCGATTGCGCGGTCGGAGTTTCCGCGCGGTGTGATAGAGGAACGCGTGAATGAGTCTCGCGTACTGTTGTCGACGGTGCGGCCGACGCGGTTCATCGAGATGGAATACCACCTGCCGCGCGAGCGGGGGCCGGAGATGGTCGAGCGCGTGATGCGCAAGCTTGACCAGCGCGGCGACCTCTACTTCCCGATGGAATACCGCCACATCGCGCCGGATACGGCCTGGCTCAGCCCATTCAACGCGGGCCCGCGTGCCTCCATCGCGATCCACGCCGCGGCCGACGAGCGCTATGATTACTTCTTTGCGGATTTCGAGCCGATGTACCGCGAAGCGGGCGGCAGGCCGCACTGGGGCAAGCTGCATTCCCTCGGCCGGGCGGAACTGACGGAGCTGTATCCGCAGTTTGAGCGTTTCCTTTCGCTGCGCGCCGAACTCGATCCGCAGGGCAAGTTCCTGAACGCGCATCTGGGCAAACTGTTCGGAGTGAACTTTGATGCTTGAACTATCGCGCCGCAACCTGATGATCGGTGGCGCAGGCCTTTTGGGAGCGGGACTTCTGATGAGCAAACCGGGCGACGATAGCGGGCCGCGAGATCCCTACTTTGTCGAGATGCAGCGGGCCCTGACGGATGCGGGCATCGCCTCACCAACACTGGTCATCGACAAGGCACGGCTGGACGCGAACATTGATGCGCTGATGAGCCATTTGCCCAAGGGCATGGCCTACCGGATTGTTGCCAAGTCCCTTCCGTCGCTCGACCTGATTGCCCACATCCGTCAGCGCTCCGGCTCAAGCCGGCTGATGACATTCAACCAGCCCATGCTGACGGCGCTCAGCAAGGCCATGCCGGACGCCGACCAGCTGCTGGGCAAGCCCCTGCCCGTGGCTGCGGCGCGCAACTATTTTGCCTCGCTCGGGCCGGAAGGTGCGCCCGCTGCAGCGCGCGTACAGTGGCTGATCGACACGCCGGAGCGGCTTCGTCAGTACCGGGAGCTTGCCGCCGCGACGGGGCACACACTCCGGATCAACCTGGAGCTCGATGTGGGCCTGCATCGTGGGGGGCTTGAATCAGGCGACACCCTGAAGGGCATGCTGGAGACGCTTCGGGATACGCCCGAACTGCAGTTTGCTGGGTTCATGGGCTACGAGCCCCACCTTGCGGCCCTGCCGGAAGCGATGGGCTGGCGGGAGCGGGCGAAATCCGGGGCGTGGCGCCGGTACGGTGAAGCGCTGGCGCTGGCGACAGAGGTGCTCGGCGCAGGCGCGCTTTCCGGCATCGTGCGCAACGCAGCCGGCAGCCCGACCTATCGGTATTACCAGGATACGGACGTTGCCAACGAAATCTCGGCCGGTTCCTGCCTCGTGAAGCCGACGCATTTCGATACGCCGTTGCTGGAGCCGCATCAGCCGGCCAGTTTCATCGCGACACCTGTCATCAAGTCACTCGCGCAAACACGTTTGCCGGGGCTGGAGTTTGCAGCAGACGGCCAGCGCGCCTGGGATCCCAATACTGCGCGCACGGTCTTCATCTATGGCGGCAACTGGCTGGCCGACCCGGTCGACCCGCCGGGACTGTCTTACAACAAGACCTTCGGCCGCTCCTCCAACCAGGAAATGCTGACCGGTGGCCACAACCTGTCGATCGCGCCAGACGAGTTTGTTTTCCTCCGCCCGCACCAGAGCGAAGCGGTGTTCCTGCAGTTCGGGGACATAGCAGTCTACGAGGACGGCCGCATATCGCAGCGCTGGCCGGTTTTTGAAGCTTCGGCCTGAGAGGCCACGTAGTTTCACGGATTGCCCGCTGATCGTGTCCGCAGAGAAATGCGGGCAACAGGACAGCGGCGCGAGGACAACGTGGACGGATCATTCTTCACCAGCGCACCTTCCGCAACGGCAGACGCGGCCTTCCGATGTGAAGTCGACGCGTTCCTTGATTCAGCCCTTTCAGACGAGCTGCGCGCGGCTGGCCGCGCAACCACGGGCCTGAAATCTGCGCCGGAGGCCTGCGCTGCTTGGAGCCGTATCCTCCGCGACAAAGGGTGGATGGCCCCCTCCTGGCCGGTGGAACACGGCGGCGCAGGCTGGACCACGGCGCAGCGACTCTATTTCGAGAATGCCTGCGCAGAGCGGGATGCACCAGTGGTGCAGTCTTCCGGCGTTCGCACGATTGGCCCACTGATCATTGCCGAGGGGTCGCCGGCGCAGAAGTCGCGCTATCTCCGCGCCATCCTCGATGGCCGTCATGAATGGTGCCAGGGTTTTTCGGAGCCTCAGGCCGGATCTGACCTTTCCGCCTTGACGCTCCGCGCCGAACGGGACGGCGATGATTTCATCCTGACCGGGAGCAAATTGTGGACCAGCTTCGCACAGTACGCGACGCATATGTTCCTGTTGGCGCGGTGTGATCCGCGAAGTACTGGCGGCGACGGTCTGGTGTTCCTGCTTGTCGAAATGGACCGCCCCGGCATCGACGTTCGCCCCATACGGTTCATAGACGGCGAATACGAGACGAATGAAGTGTACTTCGACCGTGTACGGACACCTGCGGCCGATCGCATCGGCGCAATCGGGGAAGGATGGAAGACTGCCAAACGCCTGATGGCGATTGCTCGCTCGAACAATACGACGACCGGACAGTTGCGCCGGGCGCTGCGTGCGGCCTGGCGGGAATACCTTGCTGAAGGTCAGCCGGATACGGAGCTTTGCCGGAAGCTGTCCAGCCTTGCAGCACGCATCGACGAGTTTGAAGCGCTGGAACACCATGCCGCATCCGGACGAGCCGGCATCAACGATGCCGCTTGTACCTCGATGCTGAAGCTTGCAGCGACGGAACTGCACCAGAAGATTACCGAGGCCGGACTAGAGGCTGCGCCCCACAGCGCCTTTGCCCAGGCGAAGTACTTCGCCACGCGCGCCGCAACCATCTACTCGGGTACCAGCGAAGTGCACCGCAACATACTGGGCCGCGCGATCACCGGCATTTGACACTTCTCGCGGAGCAAGAAAATTTCTTGCGCCTGCGAAGGACGGATATCGCTGATTTCGAGGCGGACTGCACAAATATTTCTCATTTATTCAATGCATTCCATCCGCCTTGCATATCTGTAAGTTTCCGGAAAGGGTGGTGACAGGCGCGCAACGTCAGATGACAACAGCGCCACCGGTCCAGAATTGGAATGTCCTGCCGGCGGCCTTCTGAAGAGGCCCGAATGTACTATACCGCCCCTGCCAAACGCCGCTCCCGATACATAGGTTTTGCTGTCGTCGGCGTCCTGCATGTGGGCCTGATATGGGCCGCTGCGACCATGGTGCGCAGCCATGGCGGTCCGCTCATCCCGGACGTACTGACGACCGAGATCATCCAGGAGCTGCCACCACCGCCGGAAGAACCGCCACCGCCTCCGCCGGAAGTCGACGTCGAGCTTGCACCCATGCCGGACATGGTCGTGCTGCCTGAGATCATATTCGATACGCCTGTGGACACTTCGATCCAGCAGATCACACAGGTGGAAACCGTTCCGGAAACGCGGCCCCAGCCGATCACGCCGAAAGCCGAGCCTGCTCCGCAGCCCCGGTCCGTCGTGCAGCCTTCCTTCCCTGAGCATCTCGAGAAGCCCGAGTACCCCCGGCGCTCCCGTCAGCTCAATGAGGAAGGCATCACGACGATGCGCGTATGCGTCAACGCCAAGGGCCGCGTTTCCGATGCCACAATTGTCGAAAGCAGTGGCTGGGAACGCCTTGATGAAGCCGCGCTTGTCTGGGTCCGCGACCTGCGAGGCTTCAAGCCCAAGAAGGTCGACGGCAAGGCCGTGGACGGGGGCTGCATGATCCTGCCTCTCGAATGGAAGATCGAAAAATGATGCGTCTTCAATAGCTCCCACCTCGCTCTTCCTGATCACAATATCACTCAATCCGTACAGAGAGGAAAACTCAAAATGAGTTTTGCACCCACTACAAAAACCCGTACTGCCCGCTTCGCCTTTGCTGCCGCCACCGCCCTTGCTTTCTGCGTCTTTGGCGCAGTTGCGCAGGAGCCCACCGACGAAGAAGCTCCGGCGGCTACCGAGCTGACGACAGATATCGGCAGCGTCGACACGTCCATTCCGGGCCTGGAGCCCGCTGAAGCGGTTGTGGCAGAAGCAGTAGCTCAGGAGCCGGCTGGTGAAGAAGCCGCTGCCGAAGGCCATTCGGAAGCGTTCTCGATGCAGGCGCTCTGGACCGAAGGCGACATCGTGGCGCGCTCCACCCTGATCGCGATGATCATCATGTCGGTTGCCACCTGGTTCATCGTCACCACCAAATTCGTCGACCAGATGGCCCTCTCGCGCCAGGCACGCAAACTCCGCGACTTCTGGGAAGCCGACACGGTTGACGACGGCCTCGCCAACCTCGGCAAGAACAACGCTTTCGCCGATATTGCCCACGCCGCCATGAGCGTGTCGCAGGATGGAGAGCGCGGTCTGCAGTCAAAGATCAGCTCTGCCAACCGTATGTCGCACCGGGTTGTGCAAGCGACTGAAGGCATCAACCACCGCCTCCTGAGCGGCATGGCTGTACTGGCGACCGTTGGTTCGATCTCGCCTTTCGTCGGCCTCTTCGGAACGGTCTGGGGTATCGTGAACGCACTGATCGCTATCGGCGTCTCCGGTCAGGCATCGATCGACAAGGTCGCTGGCCCGGTAGGCGAAGCCCTCTACATGACGGCTATCGGCCTCTTCGTCGCTGTGCCCGCCGTGATTTTCTACAACCTGCTCGGCCGCCGCAACAAGGTGATCCAGGACGCGGCCCGTCACTTCGCTGTCGACCTCGAGCAACTCTTCACCCGCAATTCGGTCAAGGTCTGAGGAGGCCGACATGGATGTCAACCAGATGCTGGGTGGGAGCGAGGATGAATTCCCCACCAACTCTGCGATCAACACCACGCCGCTGGTCGACATCATGCTGGTGCTGCTGATCATCTTCCTGATCACGGTGCCGGTTGTGGTGGGAACGGTGAAAGTGGAGCTGCCGCCGGAAGCCAACATCCCGACACAGACGAAACCAGAGAACATCAACATTGCAGTTGATCGCGACGGAAACGTCTACTGGAACCAGATGCGGCTTGATGACGAAGAACACCTGATGACGCTCCTGCGCGCAGAAGCGACGAAGGTGCCCCAGCCGGAAGTCCACATTCGCGGCGACCTGAACACGCAATACGGCAATGTCGGCGAGGTCATCGAGTCCTGCCAGCGGGCCGGTATCGCCAAAGTGGGCTTCATCACTGAACCGGCTGGCCCTGCCTGAACACCGGGTCTCAACCACGCCCAACCAACCAATCACGCCAAGTCACAGGAACGCGCACTCATGGCCATGCAACTCGGCACCTCCGAAGAAGGCGATCCGATCTCGGAGATCAACTCGACCCCTCTGATCGACGTGATGCTGGTTTTGCTCATCATGCTGATCATCACGATCCCGCCTCAGACGCATGCCGTGAAGCTCGACATGCCTGTGAGCACGCCTGCTACGCCGACGACCCCGCCGCCAGATCCGATCAGCATTGACATCGACTTCGACGGCACAGTCAGCTGGAACGGAATGGTGGTGGACGAGGCGGCACTGGACGCGAACCTCACGTCGCTTGCTGCCCTCCCCTTTGCAGCGCAACCAGAGTTGCACGTGCGTCCGCACAAGCGGGCGGACTATGGAAACGTCGTACACGTGATGGCTGCGGCGCAGCGGCACGGCGTGACCAAACTCGGCGTCATCGGCGGCGCGAACTGACGCCGGACCTAACTCACTTGAACAACGGAGCCCCCCATGCCGAAGCATTCCGCAATCCTCAAACGCGGCACCTCCATCCTGGCCGCAGCCGCAATTTTGATAACCGGCAGCCTGTCTGGCCTTGCACCCGCATCGATTGCCCACGCAAACCCGGTGAAGGTCTCGCGGCAGGTCGGTGAGCCGCTGCAGGAAGCGACCAAGCTTGCGCAGGCCGGAGACAACAAGGGGGCGCTGTTGAAGCTCGACGCCGCGGATGCCGCCGCGGCAAATGCACAGGAGCGTTACCAGATCGCGTCGGTTCGCCGGTATGTCTATGTGCAGACGAAGGCCTATTCGAAACTCGCACCTGTTCTGGAGTCCCAACTGGCCTCAGGCCTGATGCCCGATTCAGAAGCGAAGACTGTCCGCCGCGAACTGGTACAGGTCTATGACCGCGCCGGCGACCTGACCAAGGCGATCAACGCCGCGAAGAACTACATCAACACCTACGGCCACGACGCTGACCTGAGTATCTATGTTGCTGCCAAGGCCCTTGAGACGAAGGACTACAAAGCCGCCGCGATCTGGTCGAAAAAGGCCATCGACGGTGAGCGCGCAGCCTCTCGGAAGGCGCCGGAAACCTGGTATCGTATCCGGATGAAGTCCGCCTATGAAGGTAAGGACATGGCCTCCTACTACGCCGCCATCGAAGACGTTGCCGCAATCTATCCCAACGAAACCTACTGGCGTGCGCTCGTCGGCAAGGCTCGCACCGAGCCCGGCTACACACCTGAACGTCTGGAACTTGACGAGTTCCGTGTGCTGATCGCTGCCGGCGTAAAGCTCACGGCGGAAGAGAAGCTCGGCATGGCTGAATCAGCCTTCGAGCGTGAACTCTCCGCCGAGGCCCTGTCGATCCTCGAGCCCATGGAGAAGTCCGGCGAGCTGAAGGCCGACGCATCCAAGGCTGCCCGCAACCAGCGCCTGCTCGACAAGGCAAAGACAGATACCGAAGCTGATCGCAAAGCCCTTGCCTCGATCGTGTCCGAAGCCAGGAAAAAGGCCGACGGGCAAGCCCTTGCGAACGTGGCCGAGATGTCGCTCGCCTTCGGCGATGCAAAAGGCGCTGCTGAACTTTATACGGCTGCCCTCGCAAAGACGCTTGATCCGGCAACGGCCGCTACCGCGCGCCTTCGCCTCGGCATTGCCCAGTTCCGCGCGGGCGACGTTGCCGGCGCGAAGAAAACCTGGGCCAGCGTGAAGGCGACCGATGGCACCCAGGACATCGCCAAGGTGTGGACGATCGTCGCTGCGAAGTAGTGCCGGTCAGTCCTTTGAAAGGACCAGCCTGACCCTCAGGCCCGGCTCGTTATCTTCGAGCCAGATCGAACCCTTGTGCAGGACGGCGCAGGCTTTTGCGATAGCAAGGCCGAGGCCGATCCCGCCCGGGGGCTCGTTGTCGCCCTGGGTGAAACGCTTCAGAAGCTGCTCACGGTCCGCATGCGGAACACCTGTGCCGGAGTCGCTCACGATCACTTCGGCATGACCGGGAACGCTGCGCAGGCCCAGCGTCACATTGGTCCCCTCCGGTGCATGCTTGATCGCGTTCTCTACCAGGTTTGATACTGCCTGCATCAGCAAGGCGCGGTGGCCTAGAACCTTCACAGGATCCGGCGCCTCAAGGACGAGATGTCCGCCCCGCTCTTCGATCAGAGGCTCAAACAGGGTCTGCACATCGACCAGCACGCTTCGCAGGTCCAACATGTCCATAACGTCGCGTGACAGGCCGCCGCTGGCGCGTGCAATGTCGATGAGCGTCGAGAAAGTCGACACGATGTGGTTGGACTGCTGCAGCGCGGCTTCCAGCGCCTGGTCGCGGTCGGCTTCAGACTGCGCTTCGATACCGGATTCGAGAAATCGCTTGAGGCGGGACAGAGGCGTTCGAAGGTCGTGCGCGAGGCTGTCGGTGATAGTGGTCAGGCCCACCACCAGATGCTCAATCCGCTCCAGCATCACGTTTTGCGCTCTCGCGATCTGGCCGAAGGGACTTGCCTCTTCAGCCCCTTCTGCGCGAGCAGAGAAATCCCCGCGTGTGACCTTGGATGCCACAGTCGCGAGCGAGAGCACCTTTGAACGCACATAAAGCGTAATGAGTGCTGCCGCGATGAAGCACACGGCCACAACGATCACGAGCGCGATGAAGCCCGCTTCGACAATCTGTGAACGGAACCTGTCCATCGCCGCGTCAGTATTGCCGACAATGAGCAGGCTATCATCCTGCAAACGGACGCTGCTGAGATAGACGGGCGTCAGGCTGTTCTCGCCGAGCTTCTGCCAGGCGAGCCCGGGAATAAGCCCATCCGGGATCCGGCGGAGGTTTCCGGCGATCAACCTGCCCTGCGGGTCGGTCAGCGCATAGATGCGTTCGTTCGTGTCATTGCGTGTGGTGAGCCGGTAGCGGATCGCGGTGAGCAGTTCATCGCGACCTTCCGCGTCGTAGATGCTGCGCAACTGCGCGACCTCTATCGCAACCGTTTCTGCCTGCGCCGCAGCAATCGTGCGCCGGCCAGCCTGGTCAACAAAGGAGAGCGCGCCGCCGACGACGACAGCCGCAAGGAACAGGAACCCGACTGTCAGCCACAGCCCCCACCGCTCCGGCCAATCCAGTGCGTCAGGTCCCGGCTTGCGGTTCACGGCGTTTCGGAAAGTCTGTAGCCGACATTGCGCACTGTATGCAGCAGCGGCTGGGCGAATCCGTCATCGAGTTTCTTCCGCAGGCGGCTTACGTGCGTGTCGATAAGGCTGGTATGCGGATCGAACCGATAGTCCCATACATGTTCCAGGAGCGCGCTGCGGGTAACGATCCGGTCCTGGTTCTGCATCAGGTATTCGAGGATCTGGAACTCCTTGGGCAGCAGGTTGATCGGCTTCTCATCCCGCTTGACCCGGCGCGTCAGCAGGTCCAGCTCCAGCCCGCCGCAGCGCAGGACCGTTTCGCTGGGCCGGCCGCTATGGCGACGGTTGAGTATCTCCAACCGGATGATCAGCTCGCTCAGTGTGAAGGGCTTCACAAGGTAATCGTCGGCACCTGCCCGCAGGCCGTTCACCCGCTCATCCGCATGGGCCAGCGCCGAAAGGATGATCACCGGCGTCGCGATCTGCGCTGCACGCAAGGAACGCAGAACCGAGAGCCCGTCCAGCTGCGGCAGGTTTCGGTCGAGCACGATCGCGTCGAAATGTTCGCGTGTGGCAAGATACAAGGCGTCCGGCCCTGTGCCCGCCAACTCCACGGAATGGCCTTCCTGACGCAGACCGTTGACGATGAACTCCGCTTCGGCGGCGTTGTCTTCCACGACCAGGATACGTTGTAGTTTTGGCAAGTTCTTGGATTCCGGAGCTTTACGCCTTCTAACCGATAATGTGCGATAACTTGAAGGGCGATGGCGCGGCCAACTGCAAATTGCGCGCCGCCCTGCACTCAGGCGAGCCATCCCTGCAAGCAGCGTGACAGGCGCGCGGGCGAATCCCGGTACTGGAACAAGGCCGCCAGCCCCTCTCGTTCGGCGATTTCCATACCCTGTTCATCACCGGCGGCGAACAGAGCAGTCGCCCAGGCGTCCGCAACTGCGCAGGAGGCGTGCACGACGCTGACACTGGCAAGGTCGCCTCCTGTAAGGGTGCGGCAGGGATGGGGTACGATGTGGGACACCTTTTCACCATCCGCGATACGGACTTGCCTGTAGTCTCCGGAAGTGGCGAGCGCGGCACCGCAAAGAGCGATCCGGAAGGCACCAGCCGCGGGGAATGTCGTCTCAATGTCGACCCACCAAGGCATGCCTTCCGGCTTGACGCCGCATGCGGCAAACTCCCCGCCGATCTCGACAAGGAACCGAGCAACGCCGAGGCCTGCCAACGCCCTTGCCATTTCATCGACCGCATAGCCTTTGGCGATGGCTGACAGGTCGAGAACAACACCGCCGGTTTGGCGAAGTGTGCCATCCCCCGGAAGGAGTGTGTTCCAGACCGCGTTTCCGGCAAACGAACTTGCGTTCCCAGACGCGCAGCCCGGGCCGCCAAACCCTCGCCGCCAGACCTGCGCACCCAGGCAGGGGTCGAACGCCCCCGCCGATCGTACCGCGATATCAATTGCAGACTCCAGGACATCGATGACGCGTGGATCGACCTGCAGGCTTTCGCCTGCGGCGAGACAATTGAACCGGGACACCTGGGACGACTGCTCCCAGGTGCTGAACGCGGCAATCATTTCGGCAAAGCATGTTTCGAACGTGTCGGCGACGCGTTCCTCCGCCAGGGCCGGCGGCGCATACCATGCCGCAGACCAATGTGTGCCCATGGTGGCACCGGACAGCCGACCGGCACCAAACGCGCTGCCGTTTGCGCTCATCGCATCCCTGTCAAGTTTGACGGGGATGAGCAGGTTCACCTCGCTCACAAGGGCAGTGCCTCGAACGTGAAGACATAGGTGCTCACTATACGGATGGGATTCCCGTCCAACGCACCTGTTGTTTCATGCTCCGCACTCAACCAGTACGGGCCTGCTTCGGTCGGCGAAAAGGCAATGGCGCCGTCTGCGCCGGTTATGAGCGTCAGGGCATCTTCCGAATTGCGATAGCGGTCGTTGCCGCGCACAATCTCCACGGTCACGCCTTGAGCGGGCCTGCCGTCCAGAAACAACGCGAAGGACACGTCCTCGCCGGCAAACACATCGCTCGGGTGGGTGATCGGCTTCAATTCCAGACCGGTGCCTTCCGAGGCGAACACGCCGGATGTGGGATTTCCGAGTGTCACGAAGGTTTCATTCCGCCGTACGCTGCGCACCACGGTAACGCCGGGCTTTTTGAAAATGCCTTCAGCCTTAAGCTGCGCTTCGCCGCCGCGCCAGCGTTTGCGCTCACCGCCCTCTTCCCAGCTTGCGGAATAACCTGCCCCACCCGACGAAATTCTGTATGTGCCCTGACGATCCAGCTTCAGATCGAATACTGACCGGTATTTCCCGGTTGACGCGTAGTCGACGTCCACAGGCGTGCCATCGGGAGCATAGGCCTTCACAGACTCAAGGTTCAGCGCGTTATGATTTGGGTAGAAGAGATTGTTGGACACCGCAGCATCCACACTCACCCATTGCTCATCGCCGGAAAGGGTGAAGGACGTGGGCAGCATCCACGCTCTGTGGGCGGTAGCTGTACCGGCAAGGGACAGCGCGGCCATTGCGGCAGCGCAGAGTTTGAACAAGGCAGGCTTCATCGTTGTCTCCAATTGTGTTCGGTGGGTGATCAATCACGCAGGCTGAGGCTGACGCGGCCGAGTTCGCGCGTGCCTTCAGCACCCTTGGCAGCGGCCAGTGGCCAGGTGAACGGCACGCTGACCATTTCACGCCCACCGACTTCCCGAGCTGCCTCGACCACGAGCGTATAGTTCCCCGGCGCCAGCCCCGCGAGCGGGCCCTTGTCGGTGTCGAGTACGATCCGGTGCGCACCGGGCGCCTTTGTCGGCCCGGAGATGCCGTCCACCGGCATTTCGAGGAAGCGTCCCGACCGGCGCCACCACTGACGCAAATCCTTCAGCCAGGTTTCCCCCGCATCGGCCCCACGCTTTTCCTGCTGGTACCAGACTGCAAGGTTCGCTGCGACCGACTGGTCGGCATTTGCTACCCATACCGCGACGTAGGGCCGGTGATACTCCGCAACATCAAGGCGCGGGATCGCAACTTCGATTTCCATTGTGTCGGCAAGGGCGGCAGAGCCAGTCAGGACCGACAGGCCAGCGATTGTCAGGATTGCACGCATACGGAATACCTCACATGTGAACAAAGAGAAGAAGGAGAATGGTGGGCACACCGATCCCGGCGGCCACCAATGGCCAGGTTGAACCGCGACGCGCCGAATGAATCTGGAGGAGCCAGAGGCCTGACAGGCAGAACACGATGCAGGCCGCCGCGAAAACGTCGAGGAACAACGACCAGACGGGGCCAGTATTGCGCCCCTTGTGCAGGTCGTTCAGGTAGGCGACTGCCCCGCGCGAAGTGACTTCATAGGTCACCTCGCCCGTCTCCCGGTCGATACTGAGCCACGCATCACCGCCGGGTCGCGGTAGGCTTACGTACACGTCGATATCGGTCCATTCTGCGGGCACATCCGGCACGTCCGCACCCACGGCCCGCTTCAGTTCGCGGCGCACCGGCAAAGGCAGGCTATCGTCGGTAGCGGCGATCACATCTGGCTGGATAGCGGCTAGCGCGGCTGGCGACAGTACGGCTTCGGACGTCTGGATTTCCGGCGCGACCTCAATGTCGCGCGCGTGATTCAGCGTTATCCCCGTGGCGGCGAAAAGCAGCATGCCGATCAGGCAGATTGCCCCCGACATCCAGTGCCAGGTTCGAGCTTGCCGCTTCCAGAAACCGGCTGTCGAGAGTTTCTCGAGCAGTCCGGGCGTGCGGTTTTCACCACCGGATTCGGCGGATCCCGCTGTAAGAAATGAGTTTTTCAAGCCGTAGTCGCCCGCGTTCGGTCACCGTTTCACGGGTGATGCACGAGACCGGCACTAATTGCAAGTCATTCTCATTCTCAATTCCCGCAAGGTCCAAACCTGCTCCCATGCTGCGCCTTCTCGCCATCGTTTCAGGTCTGATCACCTTTTACGCGCTGAGCGCGGGCCGGGCGTGGAGCCCGGCGATAGGCGCCGGACACCAGGGCCGTCGGCCACCCGCGTTTCTCCGATGTGCGCACCGAGAGGAACTGGAAGCTCAGTGCGCGCATGTCCTTGCAGGAGTTGAGCAACGCCATTTGCTCGTTGCCTTTCAGCATCGAGACATAATCGGAAATGCTCCCCGCCTTTTCGGCTTTCGCACGTGCCACCGCGAGCGGCACATGGACGCCGCCGTGCGCAAGCGCCCAGTACGGATCAACCATATAGCTGCGACGGTGGATCTCGTGCGGCTCATTCAGGAGCGATTGCAGCGTGTAGGGCTGAAGTCCCTCGAACGCGGCACGGGCCGCGACGGACTCCGTACAGGAGGCCGGCGGAAAGGTATCATGCGGGGTGGAAAGAAGGCCGGCTTCGCGCGCCTTGCGACCCGCAGAGCTTTTCGCGGTGAAGTACGACACCGGCGCACTCAGGATCAGGCCTATGGTCGCTGGCGCAAGCCAGGCGGCATGGACAGGCGAAATGATGATCGCCGACACCGTGAGCACAACGCCGAGCAACGTGGCCGGCAGGTTGTGCCGGAACGTCGTGGCGAAGGAGTAGCCATCGTCGCCGCGCCGCTGCGGGGCCCAGCCGGAATCGCGGCCCGACAATACGCTGATCACGGCGCTCGTTTGCGTCACCATAAGCATCGGCGCCGTCAGAACCGAGAGCAGCGTTTCCGTCAGTGTGCCGAGGATCGTACGCCATGCGCCGACACCCTTGCGCCATGCGCTATTGCTGAGTCCGTAGATCAGGCCGCAAATCTTCGGTGTGAACAGGATGATCATGGTCGCAATGAACAGGTTCAGGGCGCGCTCGGAGTCGATCACCGGCCAGGACGGGAATAGTGCAATGCCATCTCCAAAATAGTCCGGCACGAGGAAGCTGTTCTGGAGCGACAAGACCATGCCGATACAGATGAACAGCAACCAGAGCGGCGAAGAGAGGTAGGAGAAGATGCCGGTGATAAGGTGGAAGCGGCTGGTGAATGTCAGCCCCCGCGCCTTCAGCAGCACGGCCATATGTTGCATGTTGCCTTGACACCAGCGACGGTCGCGGACGACCAGATCGATGATCGTCGGCGGACCCTGTTCGTAAGAGCCACCGATTTCAGGCCGCACTTCCACGTTCCATCCTGCCCGGCGCAGCATCGCTGCCTCGACAAAGTCATGGCTCATGATCGTGCCACCAAACGGCGCGCGGCCCGGAATTACAGGCAGGCCCGCAGCTTCCGCAAGTGCGCGTACACGGATGATCGCGTTGTGCCCCCAGAAGTTGCCTTCCTTCTGCGCCCACCAGGCGATGCCATGGCCCAGCACTGGGCCGTACAGTGCAGCGGCGAACTGCTGATAGCGGCCGAACAGCGTTTCCACGCCGACGAGCTGCGGAATGGTCTGGATCAGTCCTGTTTTTGGCGAAGCCTGCATCGCGTCGACGAGGCGCAGGATGGCATCGCGTTCCATATAGCTGTCGGCATCGTACACGATCATGTAATCGTAACGGCCGCCCCAACGCGTCACGAAATCACGGATGTTGCCGGACTTGCGGTGGAGGTTGATCGTGCGCCGGCGGTACCGGACCTTCACGTCCGCTGGCCGCAGCGCCTGAATGCGCTCGTAGGCGGCTTCCTCGCGCAAGGCGATGGACGGATCGGTCGTGTCACTAAGAATGAAGCACTCAAAATTGCCCGGTGCTCCGGAAAGGCTCTGCGCCGTGGACAGGACCGTTGCGAAGATCTGGTCCACATCTTCGTTGTAGATCGGGAACGCAATCACGGTGCGCGCACCTGCGATGCGGGTGACGTTGATCTTCTCTTCCGGACGGCTGGCGGTCGCCAGAGCCGAGCCCAAGCCCGCAAGCGCGTTGATGAACGCAAAGCAGACCCAGCTGATGTTGAGCGTGAACACAACGAGCAGCGCCCATTCGAACACGGTCAGGCCGGAGACTTTCAGCACCTGGTACATTTCGTGCGTTGCCCAGCCCGTCATGAGCAGGGTCGATGCGAACACGAATACCTTCCGCCACATCACGGATTTCGGCCGGAAACGGTCACGTTCTGCAGCCGGGCTGGCGAATGCCTGGTCCGGCATTGCGACGGGAAATTCAATCGGGCGGGCGCGAAAATCGGTCATTCGGCTCTCCAACGGTATAGCCACGTTTCAGAGACGGGTTGGCCACCTTTAGTCAGCAAGGCGCGCAGTTCGGCAACGCTTGCATTGTCAGCGGCCAACTCGAATGTCAGCCGTGTGGTTCCGGTTTCGGGATTTCGTTTGACCACAGGGTTTTCGATCGTGCCGGCCGAGGTCGAGATGCTTGCCTCGACGCCACCGGACAAGGCTTCCTCGGAGGATGCATAGTCGATGACGAACAGTTGCCGGCGTTTGTCTGGCGTCTTGCCGGAGCGCGTTTCGGCGATCGGGATCACGGTCGGCGTTGCTGGCGGCAGAAGGCTCCAGCGCAGGTTGTAGGATACGCCGTAGGCCTTGCCGGGCTCCCAGACGTCCGTCGGTTTCCAAAAAACCACGATATTGTCGTTGTATTCGTTGGCCGTGGGAATCTCGATCAGTGAAAGCTCGCCAGGGCCCCAATCCGAAGTGGGCTGGACCCACACATTCGGGCGGCGATGGTAGTCAGCCTCGACATCTGAATAGGATGCCAGATCGCGCTTGCGCTGGATCAGGCCAAAACCGCGCGGGACCTCGGTCGCCAGTACCGATATCTGAAGGGCCTGCGGATTGATCAGCGGGCGCCAGACCCATTCGCCATTTTCCATACGGACCATGAGGCCTTCTGAGTCGTGCACGGCCGGGCGGAAGTCGTCGGGTTGCTTGCGCAAGTCATGCGGCGAGAAGAAATACATCGAGGTCAGCGGCGCGATACCGACGGCCTTGATCTCGCGGCGCGGATAGAGAACCGCTTTCACTTCCGTGCGGGTTTCGGCGCCCGGCGTGATCTTGAACTCGTAGGCACCCGTGATGCTGATGCCGTCCATCACAGCGTAGACCGTCACACCGGTGGTATCTCCGGTCGGCTTGACCAGCCAGAATTCGGAGAAGTGCGGGAACTCCTCCCCTTCCGGTGAAGCCGTACCGATGGAGAGGCCGCGCGCCGAGGCGCCATAGACAGTGCCGGTACCCAGCGCGCGGAAGAAACTTGCGCCCTTGAAGCTGATCAGTTCGTCGAATTTCCCCTCCTGGTTCAGCACCGTGAGGATGCGGAAGCCGGCAAAGCCGAGCGTCTCCTTCGCTTTCTCGGGCAGCGGCAGGTCGAGGAAATTGAAATCGCGCTCTGAATAACGGCGCGCCTTCACCTTGCCTTCTTCAACCAGATTGATCCGGATTTCCTGCGCGAAGAGATAGCCGCGCGGATCAGGCAGCACCCGGAAACCGTTGGGCGCTTCGGGCCAGACCGTTGATGCCTCTGCGTTCTGGATCCGGCGGTACTGGTCGTAGGTCAGTTCAGCGGCCGGCTTCGACAGTTCGGGCTGCACCTCGAACGGCTGCTCGGACAGCGCTTTGGCCTTGCGCTGTATATCCTCGAAGTCGAACTCGGGCGTTACGGGCAAGGACGCAATGCTGGCTCCGTCAACAGGCGCGACGGCTTCAAGTGACGCCGCGACGCCCAAGGCGCCCAGTTCGGGCGGAGAAACGCCCGTCACAATGACCTCACCGGCCGCATCCGCACCGAGGTTTTCCGGGGCGGAACAGCCTGAAAGCAGGATGATCGCCGCAAGGGCGCCCAAAACAGCCCTCGAACCGGCTTCGCGTACTTGCCGCAAACTGAACTCCTGACACTCATTGGTACCAGCGCAGACCGAGCGAACTATGCTGCGACGCAACAATCCGGAACTCCTTCAACGAACAGGACTTCTAAAGGTTGCATTCTGCGATGGAATTGATCGACTTTTCCGGCGTGTCCCTTGATGAACCGTGCGGCGATTTTGTGGCCAACGCTGCCCTATTCCTGCAGATTGCATCTCAGCCGCCGCATTTGCCCGAAACTGTGCACAATCAGGTGCCGGGAGGTGGATTTTCAGCAGCGGCTAGCGCGCTATGCTGAGGCTGACGCCCCACATGGCCGGGCTCGACCGGAACGTATCATACCCGATGAAGCCGTAGCCCGAGAGGGCGTAGTCCTCATTGGTAAGATTGCGGCCCCAAATGGCGACTTCAGCGCCCCGGCCAATGTCCAACGCGGCACGGGCATCGACCAGCGTGATGCCGCCCTGACGCCGGTCCCCCCGGCCCTCAGGATCGAGGTAGTAGGCGCTCTGGTACTTGGCGTTGACCTCAATTGACGCCTGCCGGTCTGCGATTACGGCCCATTCCTTGCGGATAGCCAGCGTGGCTGACACGTCCGAGGCGAAAGGCAGCGGGTTTCCGTCAAACGTCGCGGCATTCGCCGAGCCGGAGGCATCGGTACCCTGCTTGATCTCAGTATCCATGACGACCGCGCCGCCACGAACCTCAAGGCCTTCGAACGGCGTCCATACCGCTGAGAGGTCGACACCCTGCACCGTGGCGGCATCGAGGTTTGACAGGGAATTCGACGTAATCGATCCACCGCCCGGAAGCGGGAACTGAACAAAGATGCGCGCCTGCGGATGGGCGTAGTCCTGATAGAACGCCGCCGCCTCAACAGACATGTTGGTCGTCAGCAGGCCTTTGTATCCGATTTCATACGCGTCAACGGTTTCAGCGATGAAGAGCCCTTCGTTCTGGTAGTGCGTCACGTTATTGGCCACTTCGCCGTTGAAGCCGCCGCTCTTGTAGCCCTGCCCGAACGAGGCATAGACGACCGCCTCCTCACCGAGCCGGTAGCGCAGCGCCGCCATGCCGGTGAACCGGCTTTCGTCGATCACATTGCCGCCGACCGCGAGGCCAAGGCCCGAACGGTTGTTCAGGGCGCGCACGCCGTCGCTGTATATGTGTTGGCCGAACCCGTCGCCTTCGATCCGTTCGAAAGTCTGGCGCCCGCCGATTGACAGGGTCGTGCGCTCGCCAAGGGCGAAATCCGCGAGACCGTAGACTGCCCCCATACGGCGCTCCTGTTCGATGTATGTGAGCAGCGAGACAGCAGGCGCTGTTGACGCTGGCGACGGACCGACACGGGCGGGCGCACCCGGATAAGTGCAGGTGCCGGCGAGAGTCTGCGGGTTCAGGTCGCCGCACCAGATGAGGTAATCCTGCGTGAAGTCATCCTCTGAAAGCGAGGCGCCGAGCAGCAGCGAGCCCCCTGCCCAGTTCCGCCGGCCATACAGTTCCTGGCTGACCTGCAGGTAGTCCCGGTCGTAGGAGAGGTTGGCCGTGGCGGCAGGCGTTCCGTCAAAATCAAAGCCATAGCGCTGCTGGAAGCCTTCCACGGCGGTCAGCGAGGTGATGGCCCAACCGCCGAGCTGTGTGGTGATTTCTGCGGAGGCACCGTGGAAGTCGTTGTTGGTGTCTTGAATGCCGTCGGCGCCGACCGAGATCTGGTGTTTTCCGAGGGACAAGGCGGAGTTAAGGGGCGCGGGGTTCACGCCATTGTCGGCCTCCACATGCCCACGCAGCAGCAATGTGGTGGCAGGCGACAGGCCGAGTTCCAGGGCGCCGCGCAGGCCATATTCGTCGCGCTCACCGCCCGCAGAGTCCGGTCCGCCGGGATTCTCGAGGGCGGCGTCCTGCTTCAGGTAACGGCCAGCAATCCGGCCCCTTACCCCGTCCGTAAACCGTCCACTCGCCGCCCCCTGAACGTCCAGACGGTTGAACCGTCCATAGGACACAGACGCATAGGCCTCGGGCTCCGCCGTGGGCCGGGCCGTGATGAAATTGATCGAGCCGCTCGACGCGTTGCGCCCCTGTACCGTGCCTTGCGGCCCCTTGAGCACTTCAACACGCTCAAGGTCATAGGCGAGGAGGCTCGCCTGCACGTTGGTAGCGAGGAAGACGCCGTCCACGCTTACGGCGGCGCCGCTGGGCGTAAGGGCTTGATGGTCAACCGCTCCAACACCGCGAATCTGGAACGTCGTCTGCGAGCCGTTCGATATCGCCGCCTGCACACCTGAAAGATGCATGACGACATCCTCAGCACCCTCAGATCTGCGCATAACTTCGCCGGAAACAACAGCGACGCTCTGCGGCAAGTCGCGGACCGACTGGGACTGGCGGGTGGCGGTGACAACAACCACGTCGAGCCGGTCACTCGCCTGCGCGACCGCGGAGCCCCCGGCGCCCAGGGCAACGGCGGTACCTATTCCGACTAGTGCGGCGCCCAGATGCATCGACTACTCCCTCAACAGCGAGCGGCTGAATGCGCGAAAGGCGCCTGCAAGGCAATCGCACCCCTAGGGAAGGCAGCTTCATGCAGCCACACCAGCGGGCTACGGACACAAGCTCATTAACACCCCCGGCGCGGCTGGAGGGTGCACAGGCCGGCGCGAAATGCTACAGGGCGGCCATGTTGCGCCTTTCTGAACTCAAGCTGCCTCTGGATCACGCCCCGGCCGACCTGCCGGCGGCCATCATCAGCCGTCTTGGAATCGAAGTGGACGACCTTGTCAGCTGGACCGTCTGGAAACGCGCACACGATGCGCGGCGCAAGTCGGCGATCCTTAAAGTTTATATCGTTGATGCCGAAGTGCGCGGCGAGGCGGCTGTCTTGCAGCGCCTGTCACGCGACCCGCATGTGAACCTGACACCGGACACGACCTACCGAGCCCCTGCACCGCCAAAGCCGGGCCGGCTGCGCCCGGTGGTCATCGGCGCGGGGCCGTGCGGTTTGTTCGCGGGACTGATCCTGGCAGAAATGGGGCTTCGTCCTATAATCCTTGATCGTGGCAAGTTCGTCCGGGAGCGGACGAAAGACACGTGGGGACTGTGGCGGCGCAGCGAGCTCAATCCTGAATCGAACGTACAGTTTGGTGAAGGTGGCGCCGGAACCTTTTCTGACGGCAAGCTCTATAGCCAGATCAAGGACCCCCGCTTCCTCGGCCGCAAGGTCCTGACTGAATTTGTTGCCGCGGGCGCGCCGCCTGAAATCCTGACAGAAGCGCATCCGCACATTGGAACATTCCGGCTGGTGACGATGGTGGAAAGCCTGCGGGCCAAAATCGAGTCGCTTGGCGGCGAATACAGGTTTCAGCACCGGGTGACCAACGTGGAACTGGAGCGCGGCCCAGATGGCCTGCAACGCCTGCGCGGGCTGCACTTGCATACCGGCGAATTCCTCGAAGCGGATCACGTCGTGCTGGCGGTCGGCCATTCGTCGCGCGATACCTTCAAGGCCCTCTACGACAGCGGCGTATACATTGAAGCCAAGCCATTCTCGATCGGATTCCGGATCGAGCATCCCCAATCATGGATTGACATGGCCATGTTCGGCCCTTGCGCGGGACATCCTGATCTCGGCGCGGCTGCCTACTCGCTGTCTCACCACTGCAGCAATGGCCGCACGGTTTACAGTTTCTGCATGTGTCCAGGTGGCACGGTGGTGGCGGCGGCGTCCGAGCCGGGGCGCGTTGTGACCAACGGCATGAGCCAGTATTCGCGCAATGAACGCAATGCCAATGCAGGGTTCGTGGTCGGCATTTCACCGGCAGACTATCCGAGCGATCATCCGCTTGCGGGCATCGAGCTGCAGCGCGCACTGGAAGAGCGCGCGTTCGCGGCAGGTGGCCATGACTACTTCGCGCCCGGCCAAAGGGTCGGCGACTTCCTGGCAGCCCGACCTTCTGAGACGCTGGGCCCCGTCGTTCCAAGTTACCGGCCGGGCGTTCGCCCGACAAACCTTGCGCCGCTGATGCCGGACTATGTGATCGACGCCATGCGCGAGGCCTTGCCTGTCTTCGGGCGCAAGATTCCGCGCTATGATGACCCAGACGCCTTGCTCACCGGTGTCGAGACGCGAACATCCTCACCGATCCGGATAACACGGCGTACCGATTTCCAGAGCGTAAATGTGAGTGGCCTGTTTCCGGCAGGCGAAGGCGCCGGATATGCCGGCGGCATCCTGTCTGCTGCCGTCGACGGCATCAAGGTTGCTGAAGCGGTAGCGCGCGCCATGTCGCATACCGCGGCAGTGCAGGCCTGACGGCGCTGAGGCAGGCAAGGTCTCGCGCGGGAGCAATACACGTAGCAGCGTGGAGCGAAGGACCTTGGATCTGAACGGCTTCTGGACCACCGGGAGGGAGCGGAATTGCACGGGCAAGTGCTCCGATCCGTACCCGGACAGGAAAAAGAAGGGCACGCCGCGTTCGGTCAACATGTCGGTGACGGAATCAACCCGTTCACCGCGAAGGTTTCCATCGAGAATCGCGAGATCTATATCTGTTCGCCGGGCGGCCGACTGCGCATCTGCAAGCGTTGCCGCGACTTCAACGACATCTGCGCCGAGGGTTTCCAGCTCTTGCGACAGATCCAGTGCGACAAGCACCTCATCCTCGACAATCAGCACACGGAGGCCGGAGATCCCGTCGCGTATGGGCGCAGTAGTTTCCGCAGGCAACTGCTGCTCGAAGCCGGGCGAGCCAAGAAGCGAAACGCCGCCAGCAATATGAATCGTCCAGATGACGCCGTCCTTATGCCAATCGACGTCAATACGAAATCAGTCCCCAGCCGCAGAAGACAACAGCCGCAGGCCAAAGCCCTCCCGTGAGGGAGCGTTCACGGGCGGACCGCCGTCTTCCTTTTGATTTACCTACAGCCGATTCACGCCGGTCCGCAGCAGCGTCGCCGCGGCGCTTTATGGCTTTTGTGCAAGACGACCCTGTCGCCCTAACGCGTAGCTGCCAGGTGGGTTCCCGGACGGACATGAAAAATCACACCTCGCTGCAGGCCGTTCCGGCAGCATACGAAGTCTGGCTTGCGGGATTGTATATACTATCTGTTGGACGCCGGGCCGGCTCTCGCCTGCCCACTCAAAGCTGAACCGGTGGGTAGCTGGCAAAGGACACTTGCAATGCCGACGGAGATGACCACGCCGCGCTGGATCAAGCCCGAACGGGAGGGCCTGTATCTGCCGGGTGCAGATTGGTGGATAGACCCGTCGATCCCCGTAGCGCGGGCCCTCGTGACGCACGGACATGCAGACCATGCCCGCAGCGGCCACGGTGAAGTATGGACGACGGGCGCTACGCGGGACATCATCGCGCTGCGCTATGGCGAGCCACCGCGCGGGAGAACGCCGGGCTATGGCGAAGCGTGCGAAATAGGCGACGGCATCACCGCCACCTTCCTGCCCGCCGGCCATGTTCTGGGGTCGGCGCAGATCCTGCTGGAACGCCAGGGCGAACGGATCGTCGTGACGGGGGACTACAAGCGTAGGCCGGACCCAACCTGCCTGCCCTTCCAGCCCGCGCCGTGCGACATACTGATTACCGAAGCAACCTTCGCCCTGCCCATCTTCACTCACCCGCCCATCGAGCAAGAAATCGCGCGCCTCCTGTCGGCACGCGCCGCCTATACTGACCGCTGCATCCTTGTCGGGGCGTATGCGCTGGGAAAGGCCCAGCGGGTGATCGCAGAACTCAGACGCGCCGGCTACAAAGACACCATATGGCTGCACGGCGCCATGCTGGCGATGTGCGATCTCTACATCCGTCACGGCGTAGATCTTGGAGCGCTTGCACCGGTCGCAGACACCCCGCGCGAAGCTCTCAAGGGACAGATCATCATTTGCCCACCTTCCGCGCTGAACTCCACCTGGGCTCGGCGACTTCCCGATCCGGTGAATGCCGTTGCTTCCGGATGGATGCGCGTCCGCCAGCGCGCCGTACAGCGCAATGTCGAGTTGCCGCTGGTGATTTCGGATCACTGCGACTGGAACGAACTTACAGGCACGATCCTCGAATTGTCGCCTGCCGAGACCTGGATCACGCATGGACGGGAGGACGCGCTGCTGCACTGGTGCCAGATGCGGCAAATGCGTGCGCGGGCACTGGAGCTCGTTGGACGCGAAGAAGAGGAAGCGGCCTGATGGATCGCTTCGCCCGGCTGCTTTCAGACTTGATCTATACCCGGTCACGCAATGCGAAGCTGGCACTGCTGGCAGATTATCTTCAGGCAACTTCCGACCCAGACCGGGGATGGGCGCTTGCGGCACTGACGGGGGGCCTTAGTTTTCCGGCTGTAAAGGCAAGTGTCGTCCGGGAGCTGATCAGTGAACGGGTTGACCCCGTCCTGTTTGCCTTGTCGCGGGACTTTGTCGGGGACACCGCCGAAACCGTGAGCCTGCTCTGGCCGGAGCCGCCCACACCTTCATCGCCTCCACCCGGGGTCAGTGAAGCCGTCGCCGCATTGATGCAGGCGAACCGCACCTCGGCCAAAAGCATTCTTGCCGGTTTGCTTGATCGCCTTGACGAAGACGGCCGGTTCGCAATCCTGAAACTCGCTACCGGCGCGTTGCGCATCGGGGTTTCCGCCCGGCTTGCGAAGACCGCCTTCGCGCAGGCTTTCTCGGTTCCTCTCGAAGAAGTGGAGGAATTGTGGCATGCACTGCACCCTCCGTACACCGATCTGTTTGACTGGGCGGCAGGCAAGGCCGCGAAGCCAGACATAGCGTCCCTGCCCGTATTCCGTCCCTTCATGCTGGCCAATCCGCTTGAAGACGAAACGGTGGATCTCGCCGATTACGTGGCGGAATGGAAATGGGACGGAATCCGTGTCCAGATCGTACATGCCGGAGGCCAGACACGGCTTTTCAGCCGCGGCGGCGAGGACATCTCAGCGGCATTTCCGGAAATTTCGTCCGCATTTGCCCTGGAAGGCGTGCTGGACGGTGAGCTTCTCGTACGCGGCACACATCAGGGTGGCGAAGCGGGCGGCGCGGCAAGCTTCAACGCGCTGCAGCAGCGGCTCGGCAGAAAGTCCGTTTCCGCAAGCCTGCTGAGTGACTACCCGGCGTTTGTCAGGCTCTACGATATCTTGATAGACGGACGCGAAGACCTCCGCTCACTACCGTGGACGGATCGGCGGGCACGGCTCGAGTCGATTTCAGACCGCCTGGATACGACGATCTTCGATGTGTCGGAACTTATCTCCGCAACCAGCTTCGACGAGTTGGCCGAGCAGCGGGCTGGCGCGCGGGACGCAGCTATCGAGGGCGTAATGCTCAAACGGCGGGACAGCCTCTATGAACCGGGCAGGAAGGCAGGGCTCTGGTACAAATGGAAACGCGATCCGCTTACAGCTGACTGCGTCCTTATGTATGCGCAGCGCGGCTCCGGCAAACGCTCCAGCTTTTACTCCGACTATACGTTCGGTTGCTGGACCGACGATCCTGCATCCGGCGGCATACTTCTGCCCGTGGGCAAGGCTTATTCCGGCTTCAGCGATGAGGAGCTGAAATGGCTCGACAGCTTCGTGCGCCGCAACACGACCAACAGGTTTGGCCCGGTCCGTGAAGTCGAAAAATCATTGGTCCTGGAAGTCTCGTTTGATGCCATCAATCCGAGCACCCGGCACAAATCCGGCCTTGCGATGCGTTTTCCGAGGATTTCACGCATCCGCCGTGACAAGCCTGCCGCCGAGGCGGACCATATCAACACACTGCAGCGCATGATCGATACGGGCGACAAGGCCTCGCGACAACCTTCGTGAGTTCACTTTTGCAGGCCGCCTAATAGCTGGAAGCGTCCAGAGCCTGCTGACCGCCCTTGGGCTCGGCAAGCTCCTTAGGTGTCAGTAACAGATACATCGCCGGCGTGACAATCCGCGCAAGGATGGTTGAGCTGATCAGGCCCCCGATGATCACGACCGCAAGTGGCGAGTAAAGCGGAGACTGCTCCCAGACCAGAGGGATCATACCGCCAATGGCCGTCGCGCTCGTCAACAGCACAGGCAAAAAGCGGATCTCGCCTGCCTGGACCACCGCTTCGCGCAAAGGTACGCCCTGCCGCCTGAGCCGGTTTGCGAAATCTACAAGAAGGATGGAGTTCTTGATCTCGATACCGATCAGCGCGATGAAACCAATCATGGCGATGAACGAAAGCGGATACTGGGCGATGTAGAGCGCAACGAGTCCGCCCATCACACCGAATGGAATGACGAAGGCCACAACCGCCATTTGTGCAAAGCTGCCAAATTCTAGCAGCAGCACAGCGAGTACACCGAAAAGGGCAACCAGCACGGCCGCGCCGAGACCTGAAAAACTCTCACTGGCAGCTTCAGCCTGGCCGCCGAACGTGATGCGGTAACCCGGCGGCAGATTGATCGCGCGTATCTTCGAGGCAACGTCATTGGTCACAACCGACGCAAGATAATCCGGCAACACATAGGACAAAACTGTCACCACACGTTCTTGCTGCACCCTGTTGACGACCGTCGGGCCCGAGGCAAAGCCGACGGTTGCGATCTCCGAAAGCGGCACCCCTCCGCCCTGCCCGTTCCAGAGGTACATGCGATTCAGTGCGTCTGCATCGGGCGGCGAGCCTGCATCCATCCGCACACGTATGGGATAGGCCTCGCCTGTCGGATCGCGCACCTGCGCCACCGTGGCGCCGCCAACCGCGATGCGAAGGGTCTGGTCTATAGCACCAGGCGGAATCCCCAGAAGCGCAGCTTTTTCGGTATCCACATCGAGTTCAAGATCGATCTGGCGAACAGCCGCCGGATTCGACACATCGCGCGTACCCGGCGTATTGCGCAGGATCAGCTCCACGTCGCCAGCGATCTGGCTCAGCGTCTCGTTATCCTTGCCCCAGATGCGCACGGCAATCGGCGCTTCCACGGGCGGGCCATTCTCGAAACGCCGGAAGGTCAGTTTGGCAGCAGGATATTTTGCGAGCTCAGCACGGATTGCGGCCACGTCTGCAGGGCTTTCGTCCGGGATCCAGTGCTCGAAAGCGCCATATATCTGCCCATAGTCCGGCACCCCGATCGTCTCGAACACGTTGTAGTAAACCTGCGGATTGCTCGAGCCACTGTTTGCGAACCGGAAAGCGATGTCGTCGCGCTTGGCGAGGACACTCTCGACATACCGCACGGCCTTGTCCGTTTCGTCGATGGAGACGCCTTGAGGCAGCTCCACGTCAATCATGAAGTACGGGCTGTCATTCTCTGGAAAGAGAGAGAATCCGAGCCGCGGCACAAGCGCGAACGAAGACATTGCCAAGGCCAGCGACAGGATGACAGTCGACACCGGAAAGCGGAGCGCAACCCGCAGGATAGGACGGTACACCGCATGGATGGCGCCCATCACGCCGTCCAGAAACACGTTGGACTTGCCATGCCCATGGCGCGAAAGGAGACGACCAGCGAGAAACGGAATGATGGTCAGGGATACGACCAGAGACGCAATGATCGTTGTCAGCACCGCAATCGGCAGAGAGCGGGTAAAATCGCCCGCGCCTTCCGGCAGTGCAATCAGCGGCAGGAAAGCGAAAATCAGGGTAGCCGTACACCCGATCACAGCGACGTTGATTTCCGACACACCCGCGATCGCTGCCTCGCGCCTTGGCAATCCGTCGCGCAGATGGCGCGCAATGTTTTCAGTAACGACGATGGAGTCGTCCACCAGGAGGCCGAGCGCGATTACGAAGCCGGAGATCGACAACTGGTTCATCGTGAAACCCAGTTCGCCGATCCAGAACACTCCGATGGCCAAAGACAGGGGGATGGCCATCATCACCACGATGGCCGCGCGGAGTCCGAGCGGTAGCAGCGTGAGCAAAACCAGCAATACGGCAATCAGGAAGTCGCGCCCCAGATTGGACAGGCGATGCGCCACCGTTTTGGATTGATCGAAGCCCAGCTCAAGCCGAATGCCTTCCGGCAAGCTGCTCCGATAGGCTTCAATCTGCTGATAGAGATTGTTCCGGACGACGAATACATCGACGCCGAGCTTGCCTTTCGCACTGACAAGCACGGCGCGCTCGCCATTGTATCGCGTAAAGTGGCGCGGCTCATCATTGGCCCATTCGACGTCCGCCACATCGCCGACGGTCAGCGTGCTGCCGCCCGCCGAGCGAAGCACTGTCTTTCGAATCTCGTCCAGACTATCGAACGGGCCGGTTGCCGTCACATTGAAACGCCGTCCGCCAGACTGAACCGCGCCAATCGGAACATCCGCACCTTCGCGCTGAAGCGCGTCTGCGACAGCCAATGGGGATAATTGAAATGTCGATAGTTTGTCGAGGTCTAGCGAAACGCGGACTTCCGATTCAGGGGCACCCCAAATCTGCGCCTGTTGCACGCCGCTCGCGCGCTCCAGCATGTCGCGCAGGTCACGCGCGGCGGCTTCGAGCTGCCGCGCCGGCGCTGTCTCGCTGACAAGGGCCAAAACCACCACGTTTGCGTTGGCCGTATTCGCCTTGAATGTACGAATCTCAACGACGCCCGTTGGAAAGTCCGGCCGCGCGACGTTCAGCTCACGGATAAACTCGTCGTACTTGCGCTCCGGATCAGATCCGTACGTGAATTCGACAGTGATACTGCCGACGCCCGAAGTTGCACTGGAGCGAACCTCTTTCACGTCCTCGATCCGGTTCACCGCCTGCTCCAGCGGCACGACGACAAGCTTCTCGATCTGCTCAGCGTCTGCGCCGGGCAACACGATGGTCGCACCGGCAATCGGGAAGCGGACGGTCGGATCTTCCGATTTCGGAATGCTGATCATCGCATTGGCGCCAAGGGCGACAAGCATGGCGAACAGCACCAGCGAAAATTGCCAGCGGTCGACAAAAAAGCGGACGATATGTTCCATGAAGGTCAGCGCCGGTCTGTCACGGTCACGGCTTCGCCATCCCGGACATAGGCGGCCCCTTCGGCAATGACACGCTCTCCGGCCGTCAGCCCCGACAGGATCAGCACTTCGCCGCGTACTATGCCGGATGTCGATACTGCGCGGCGGTGCGCCACGTTTTGTTCATCGACCACGTAGACATAGCCGCGGTCGGCGCGCGCATCGATCAGAGCGAGCGTCGGAATGCGAACGACCGCAGATTTAGCTTCTGCTTCGTCCGTCGAGTTGATCCGTGCACTTCCGATCAGACCGCTGCGCAACAGGGCCGGATCACCCGCGCTGATATCCACATCGAAATTGCCTGTGGCATCATTGCTCTTGGCGCCAATCCGGACGATCGCGCCGTTGCGCGCTGCACCGGCAAGGCCTGCAATGGAAATCTCGGCCGTGTCGCCGACCTTCAACCGTGCGGCATCTTCGGCCGCAACGGGGACGCGCAGGACGAGGCCGGATGTCGTGTCGCCGACCTGAACGACGGGCGCGCCGGGCGCAAGTGTCTGTCCGGGTTCAGCAAACCGGCGCAGCACCACACCGTCGACCGGTGAAACCATCACGCCGAGATTTCGGTTGAAAGAGACCGCGGTCAATGCCGCACGCGCCCGGTCCCGGACCAGAGCCGCGTCATCAAGCCTTGCCTTGGCCAGATGGCCCTTTTCCACAAGGTCGCGTGTCCGCTCATACTGGAGATCTGCATTGGCGACCGCAGCTTCGGCATCGGCGACGCTCGCGGCCAGCTCCGTCAGGTCAAGACGTGCCAGGCGCTGATTGGCCTTTACCGGGTCGCCCTCGTCCACGTTGAGCTCTGTCAGGATACCACCCGTCTTGAACGACAGTGTCGTCTCCTGGGAATAAACGATTGTCCCGGTCGCTGAGACGAGCGAGTCCGCCTCGGCAGGCATCACCTCAGCAACCACGACCACAGGTGGCGCCGCCTTCAGCGCAGCGGCAGCATGGGCCTTTTCCGGTGTCCCGGCCCCGCAACCTGAAAGCAACAGGGCCAAGCCTGCGGCGAAGGAAACCGTGATCGAGCGACCCGTGACCTTGGTTACTTGCATGGCTTCCCGCATGTGCATGAGGCAGTTCTCAAAAACGCTAAACGAATGATAAACTGTTCAGGGCCGAAGTCCAGCCACCATTCGAAATGTTCTTATCGAAGCGGCCTTAATAAACTGGGGTCGAGCGCGGCCGCGCAAACTTTAAGTCGCGACGCGGCCTGCCAGTCCTAGTGAAAGCGGCTCTTTAGCCGGAGCAACGGAGCCTCAAGGAACCTGTAGCTCGCCAAGGTCACCGTGAGGCTGACGAGAAAGGCGCAGACCAACAGGACAAGGACCTCGAGCTTCGTATCCACCCCCAGTTGAGCCGTCAGGGGTGAGTGAAGCAGCATGATGTTTACGATGGGGTGCCACACATAGAGCCCATAGCTGTATTTCCCGAACCACCGCATGACCGGAACTTCCATCACGTTGGCCAGCGGCCGGAACGTGAGCGACAGAACAAGGACGCTCGCGTAGAAGATCGTGAGACAGGATATCCCCAAGGTGAGGACCAGAGGATCATCTGTTGAGAAGTCCCGCCGGACGAGAACGATCAGCAGGAAGGATGCAAGCCCCGCAGATCCGAGCCGCCAGGCCCAGGGCATCAGCGGGTCGATCCCTTTGGGACCGCGCACCATGAGGGCAATCAGCGCGCCCATTGCCAGCCCGTCCATCCGTGCAGGCGTCAGCACGTAAACCGCAAGCGCCGGCGCATCGTTTAAAACCATCAGTGTTCTGACGAGCGGCGACACAAGTATCATGGCCCCCGCGACAAACATCAAAGTCCGGCGAGAGAAAGCCAGAACGATCAGCGGCCAGACCAGATAGAACTGCTCCTCGATGGCAAGCGACCAGAAGTGATCAAGGATGCTACCGCCGCCTTCAATTGCCATCTGGAAGTTACCGACATAGAAAATAATCCAGGCCGGGTTCGCGCCGCCCAAGAGGCCAAACCCCGTGACGGCTGCGAGGAAGAAAACGACAAACGCTGCGAAATAGTACAGCGGAAAGATCCTCAGTGTTCGGCGCGCATAGAAGTTCCGGAAGTAGTTCTGCTTGCCTTTGGAATCGTAAAGCAGGCCGGTGATCAGGAAGCCGGAGAGCACAAAAAACAGATCCACACCGGACCAACCGAGCCCGGTCAGCTTCAGCGCAGAGGCCCCGAGCCCCAGCGCCATCGCGCTACCACCATAGTGATAGATCAGTACCAGGATCACACCAAGTCCGCGGATTCCATCCAGCGCAGGGATATGCCCTGACCAGACCGACGCAGAATGCGCGCCGATAGCGGGGGGGTCAGCGAGACTGTTCATAGGACCACCGGTAAAGTGCGCCGTTCGACGAAACAAAAGCCGTGCCGGTCGCCACGTCCAACTCGATCGAGCGGAGCCACGGACCGAGATAGACTTTGCCGACTGTCTTCAAGGTCTCCATGTCGATGATGGCGATCTGACCGGTTACGAAGCTACCGGCAAAAAGCAGGTTCCGTTCGCTATCAACTGCCAGTGTGCGCACGCCAAACGGTCCTCGGATAATACCTTTCGGCTCGAGTGTGTCGGCGTCCATCCTCAGTATCTCCGACTTCACCGGAGATGTGACGAGCAGTTCGTTGTCATCGGGAAGCAGGAGCATGCGATCAAGGCGCGACGGAGCAGCCTTTTGCGCGATGATTTCGCGCGCTTGCATATCGTAGATCATGATCTGCGGATTGCGGCGGAAGAAACTCAGATACAACCAGGGCTTATCCGGGTGTTTCAGGATGTTGCCACCGTCCAGCGGCCGGCTGTCAAGGATTTCGCCGGTCGCAAAATCCACGAGCAGGAACGCCACACCATCATCCATATCCGCTTCCGAAACCATCGCGATGGTACCGGAGATCGGATCATGGGCGACCCATGGGTCGCCTGATGCCAGCCGTGATGCGTCAAGGCTGCGAGCAAGCTGGAGCGTTGCGGCATCAATGATGAGAAGCCGCTTCTGCTCACCGTCGTGGACGATCAGAGCGTTCTTTTCCGGGTTCCAGAAAATGCCTTGCGAGCCGCCGCTGTCGACTTCGGAAACGCTTGGCGCGCGGCCAGGATCATTAATGTCGAACGCGATGACGCTGTCCAGTCCGTGGCCTGTCGCGTAGAGGCGCCGGGTCGCCGGATCAAGTGAAAGACCATTGATGTTCCCGCGCATGATCACGCTCGCTGTCGCAGGCATGCGGATGGATTGCTCGATGGAAACGAGGCTGCCACCTTTTGCAAGGACCGCCACGCTTGCACTGACGACGCAGACCGCGAGAGCCCAGCCTATGGAGACCAGCCAACGGCCTGCGGCTTCCCGGAAGCCCGCAAGTTCCGCCAGCCAGCTGACATGGCGGCGGATAGCCATGACTTCCGTCACGCCGACGCCGGCCGTCATAACGTTGTTGTCCAGATAGCGCGTGAACACCGCGGCCGGAAGAAAGTTAGCCGCTGCAAGGATGAGCGGGATGAGCGCATGGCGAAGCGGCGTGGCAGTGGACCAGAAAAGCCAAAGAGTCAGAACAAGCGTCGCGCCTGTCAGAAACAGGTAACCCTGCAGCGGGCGAAGTCGGGCAGACACAATTGCGATGCCTGCGAGCACGCCGGCAAACGCCAGGAAAAGAAGGATCCGGGAAATTGGAAGACTAAGGAGGTCGATAATCCGGAGGGTGATGGCGTCGCCGTCGAAGACCGGCAACTCCGATATAGGCCCTCTGAAAAGGTAGAGGATGAGGAGGATGACCGGAACGCGCAGGACACCCCATGCCAGGAACGCTTTCGCGCCTGGAGAGGTGCGCCCAAGTCGCGCGCTTTGCTCAGTCTCGGCCATTTACGGCACTCCAAAGTCCAGTTCGCTAGTTCGCGCCCCTCAATCAGGCCTTCGCAACAGCTCCATCAGTTCCCGGTCAGTTCATGGCGTTGGGCACTGCCCACGTTGACCCCATGTGGACTGCAAGCAAGATCGGGACCAGAAACTGACAGGCCTTTCAAACACTTGCCTCGTCGGGAACCAGTCTCAAAGGGTAGCTGCCCCATTCCTTTGCCCACGGACGATTGCCAGGAGGCCCAAAAGCATCACCGCGCCGAAAAGCCAGTGGGAGACGACGAAATTGGAAAGGCCGCCGAACCGGCCAAGCGTCATCGAATGGCTGACGAAGGCAGTGCCTGCCAACAGGGCGTAGCTAACGATCAGCGGCCAACGCAGCGCAGACAGCGCCTCACCGGGCCGCGACTTTACCCAGACCATCACGAGCGCTGGCAGAAGCCAGACATGGTAGTGCGCCCAGGAGAGCGATGTCACCGTCATGGCGAACAGCACGGCAACCATCACTTCGATCTCGATATCGCCAGCGCTGGCCTTGATGAAGCGCCCAGACTTCCATGCTGCAAACAGAACCGCGGCCAAGAGCGCCGCTGTCAGCACGAGCGATATGGCACGGCTGGCTGGCGACAGGCTATGGACGGAGTAGTCATGTCCAAACGGCCCTCCAACCTCAAATCGCGCCAGCATGCCCGGCAGGGTCTGATTGACATAGGCAATCACGGGCTGGCCCGCATAAGGCGCGATCGATGTCTCATACCAGAGAACGTGCATGTCCCAGCCGAAGACAAGCAGGGAAAGCGCAACTGAACCCGCCACCACGACGGCCCCGCCCATGACAACCGTCCAGCGGCCACGGAGGAAGTACAGCACACCGATCAACAGGAGCGCGGGCTTGATGACCGCCGCCAGTCCAAAAAGTGCTCCTGCAGCAAATCCTTTGCCGGAGCGCACCATGGCGAGACCGCCAAGAATCAGCGCCAGGACAAAATGAGACGTATTCCCCACCTTGAATGAATACAAAAGCGGACCAAAGGCACAGAGCGCCATCACAAGGAGTGCCGCTTCGCGCCGATCAAGCCCGAACATTTCGACGAGAAGACGCCAGATCAACCACACAACGCCGACGCCAATCAGTGTGATGATGATCGCTGCGGGCATGTCCGGCAGCAAGCCAAATGGCGCAAAGAGATAGGCCACAATCGGCAGATTCACAAAAACCAAAGTCTCGCTGCTGTAGGAAGCAGCGAGTGCCTGCGGACCTTCAAGGACGAGCTTGCCGGCGAGCCAGTAGCATTCACGGAAATCCCAGAAGATGAATTCCAAACCGGGCTGGGTGTTCACAAAGATGATCGCAGCGGTCAGCGTGCCCCAGATCAAAGTGAACGGCCAGAGCAGGTTCGAATAGCGCGGAGATACTGCAAACCGGTGAACCAGCAGGAAGCCGATCAGCGCAAACACGAGGTGCTGCCCGTTGACTGTCAGCGAATGCAAAGGACCCTCCCTGATCGCTAAGCTGGCAAACGCACAACCGCGGTTAACCCCGAGTTCTGCCGCTCAACTGGCCATGACTTAGCAAGATCAGGACCAAATCACCAAGGAGCGAAGGGGCTGATACCACAATCGCCTATTCGACAGATTAAGGACTGCTCTTGTCATCGCGCTTCGCGGCGTAAACCCAGAAGGTAAAGAAGATGAAGTTCACCACTGGAAGCGTCACCACGACAGCCAGCAATCGCAGCGGCTCAGGAACGTTCAACGCCTCTCCCAGCCGCGCCACGAAGATGTCCGAAATGATGACGCTCAGCGCAATGCTGACAAGGAATTTTACAAGCTGACCGCCGTCCGCCCACTTGCGCTGGAAGGTGAAGACACTGTGCATGACGTACTGGAACACTACGGCGGTCGTCATCGCGATTCCCGATGCAAATGCCGGCGACATGGTGAGCACGTTCCGCAAGAGGAAATAAAGGCCCACATAGACAGCTGTTACAGCGAGGCCGGTGATCGTGTACCGGACCGCAAGCTGAAACGTCGCTTTAGAAATGTTGAATGGCAGGGTCATCTCGTCCTCGGCATTTCGGTCAGAGCGGAACGCCGAACCAGGCCAGAAAGAAGCATACGCCAGCCAGGGCCGCGTAGGCGAGACATACCCTGTCTTTCACGACGAAAACCACGGGGTCATCATCAAGATCGCCGCGCTGACACGTCACCCAGATCCGACTGGAGATCAGGAAGATCAGCGGCGGAAGCGCCCACAGCCAATCGCCAGTCTTGATGAAACTCTGGTTGTAGGCGTCTTCGATGATGTACAGCACCATGATCACCACTGCCGCGATCGAGCTTGAAATGCCGGCAGCGAGCACCAGTGGCAAATCGGAAGCTCGGTATCCGCGGCCGCTGACCCAATTCCCGCCTCGCTCAATCACCCGCGCAATCTCGGTATGGCGCTTGGCAAAGGCCAGCGAGGTGAAAAAGAACATGGCGAACACGAACAGCCAGGGGGATGGAACCGCAGCTACGGCCACCATGCCCACCACAAGCCGCAACGTGAAAAGGCCCGCCAGTGTTACGGCATCGTGGATGACCTTTCGCTTGAGCCATAGAGAATAGGTCATCGTGACAACGACGTAGACGAACACCCATTGCAGCACGGAAAGTCCCGCCAGCAGCGCGAGCGTAAGCCCGATGGTCAGACAAACCGATGCACCCACAATGCCTGCGGGCAGCGACAGCGCGCCGCTCGCCAGCGGGCGACGCCTCTTGGACCAGTGCTGGCGGTCATCCTGCAGGTCCCAGATGTCGTTGAAAACATAGGTCGCAGAAGCTGTCAGTGACAGGGCAAAAAAAGCCAGCGCCAGCGGCAGGAATGTTGACGGATCAATGATCCGCCCAGAGAGGATCGCCGGCACCACCACGAGCACGTTCTTAGCCCATTGATGCGGCCGAAGGCTCTTGACCAGCGCCTTGAAGCCGCCTGGTCGCTTGAAGACGTGCGTGACGTTGGCACTTTTGCGGGCGCGGCTGAGGGTCGCCCTGGAGGCGCCCACAACGATGGCGTCGCGAGCATGCTTCCAGACTTCAAGATCAGCCCGGCTGTCACCTGCATAGTCAAAGCCCTGCGGAAAACGCTTTATCAGGGCTTCAGCCTTTGCCTTGCCTTTCAGGTTCAATTTTCCCTCGGTGGCGATCACTTCGGAAATGAAGTCGAACCTTTTGCGGAAAGCTTGCGCTGTGTTGGCATGCGCCGCCGTTGCCAGAACGACTGGACGCCCCTTGGCCGCTTCTGATTCAGCAAAAGCTACCACTTCGTCGTTCACCGGCAGATACTCAGGATCAAGAGTAACCGCCGCAGCCAGTTGTTCTTTCAGTACAACTCGGCCGGCAAACAGCCATCCGACAAGACGGAAGATGGCCAGCGGCGTGCGCCGAAGCAGCGCAACGCCCTGCTCAATCAGGGAATCCGTTCGGATCAAGGTACCGTCGAGATCGAGTACCAGCGGAACGACATCCGCTTTGTCGTTGGCTTCCGGCGCGATGGATGAGGAATTCTCAAACATGGGTCTTTATAGTCGTCCTCGAGCCGGTGGCAGTTGAAAGCTCGCACACCCGGAAACTGTAACCAACAGCGCCATGGGCATGTTCGCTTTTCGCCTCCCCTGAGCAATCCATATGCCAGTAGATGGCGGGACTTGTTGGTAAACTCCGCTGCCATTGAGATAGCCGAATTGGAGCCAGGATTTACAATCTGTTCCGCGGGATATGCCCCAGGTTTGCAACGAAACGATTAAATACCGGGCGGAAATGGTTAAGCGCCGATACGGGCCCGGAAAGGCTGGTGCACGCACTGCTGCCAGCAGCAAGGTTAATGAACGGCGCTGCGCCGGCCGGCGCGTTCAGGCCTCAACTGTTGCAGATGCCTCGGCGATGAGCCTTGCCGCAACATCACAGCGATCCGGCGTTGAAAGCCAACTTTCCGCTACAAGGTTTTGACGCAGACGTTCGGGCCGCGTCGTTGAGAACAGCACCATTCCCTCTGGGTTCTGGGCGAGCGCCTGTGCCAGAAACGCTTGTGCGACCTGCGAATTGTCCCGGGCGTCGATCCCGAGTTCGCCGGACCAACGCGCTCTGAGCGCATCGTCCGTCTTCAGACGGTTAACCACGCCCTTGTACGGCTCACCCAGGCAGGAATGGGTCACGACAAGTGCTGGTATCGCGGCGCCAGACGGAGGGAAAAAGTGCCGGATCCTGCTGTCGAATTGCGCGACATCCCCATAGGCAACGCCGCTTGAAGCAATGCTCAGCATCTCCGGCGCCGTTGGTGCAACGCCGACCATCCGAGCTTTGCCGTCCCGCACCACGGCGCTGAGGAAAGTCTGCACATCGTCGCTGCGGACATTATCGAGCGTACATTCGTGCAGCAGCAACAGGTCAACATAGTCGGTTCGCAGCAATCGGAGGCTGGTCTCCAGGCTCTCCTGCATCCGCTTGCGGTCAAACACCCCGAATTCGGGATGCTGGACCAGGTCCGGCACCACGGCTTTCAGCGGCGCAAACTTGCGTAAGGCGGAAGCAGCCTTGCCTTTCGCGCGGGTCGCAAGGTCGCGCTTGACCGGGAGGATCCCGACCTTGGTTGCAAGGATCACTTCGCTCCGCAAACCGCGAAACGCTTCACCAAGCAGGCGTTCTGATTCACCTTCCGCATAGAGACGCGCTGTATCAAAATAGGCGACCCCCTGTTCATGGGCTTCCCTGAGCAGGCGAACACAAGTGGAGGCGTCACCTACCTGGTGTAAAAGGCCCGTACCGAAGCCCAGCGGCCCGGTGCGTTTACCAAACAAGCGGGCAGCGAAAGTGGAGGTGGTCGTCTCACTCATAGTCATTCAAAGACGGGGAGATGATTGCCCTGTCAATCACGTTCCCTTAGTCACACGTTTACGATTGACGACAACCTTCCATTGCCGCCCTGCAAGTGCGCGCAAATCTTTAACGCCACGGGACAAGGCCAGCCATGCTTGGGCACCATGACGCGATCATAGTCGGAGCGGGCGCGTCCGGCAGTCTTGCGGCAGCACTCCTTTGCGAAAGCGGACTATCTGTACTGTTGCTGGATGCCGGCCGGCCGATTTCGTTCTGGGAAAAGCCGCTCAGCAAAACGCTCGCAAAAACTATCGGCGCGATCTCTGACCCCCAGCTGGCGCGCATCCTTCATCCGCGCCTGATCAATGCCGGTACGCGCATCCTCCGAATTGCCGGACGCGTCCGGCAACCCGTGCAGACAGAATGCTTTGCGTGGGTACAGAAGCCCGACAGTTTTGTGGACGACAAGGACCACCCTTACGAAACACCTGACGGCCAGCCCTTCACGTGGATCCGCTCACATGGCGTCGGCGGCCGCATGGTCGTCCCAGGGCATGGCCGCCAATACTATCGGTTGAGCCAGCATGATCTCGGTCCGCGTGACGATGACCCGAGTCCCTGGCCATTCGGGATCGAAGAACTCGAGCCGTGGTACGAGAAAGTTGAAACCCGTCTCGGCCTGTTTGGCCGCCGCGAGGGAAACGCCTTCATTCCGGACAGCGTCCTCACCTACCCTATCAGCCCGGATATTTCTGAAGAGCAGCTGCTCGAAACGTTCGCTCAGCGCTGGCCGGCAGCAAACATCATGCTTAGCCGGTATGCGGCTCCGGTCGACTTCACAGCGTTCGCCCAGGCAACAGGCCGGCTCACCCTGCGCACAAGCGCAATTGCCCAGCGCGTTCTCAGCGGGACAGATGGCAAAGCTGCAGGCGTCGAGTGGCTGGACCCTTCCGATGGCAAGATGCACTCGGCCAGCGCACCGCTGATCTTTCTTTGCGCGTCATCGCTCGAGTCCACGCGCATCCTGCTGAATTCGCGTAATTCCGATGGTCCGCTCTCGGAACAACTTCCGGCCCTTGGTCTGCACCTGAGTGACCATGTGATGGTAAAGGCCGAAGGCCTCAGCCCGCCACTTCCGATCACGCCGCCGGCTCCACCCGGCCGCTGTCTCTACCTGCCCCGCTTCGACCTTCGCCGCGGCGGAAATGCGGCGCAGCGCGGTTACGGCATACAACTATATGCCACAGCAAACCCGGCGGGCTCCTGGACGACCGCCGTGGCTTTCGGGGAGACCTCAGGCGCCATGAATGGCCGCGTGACCCTGTCAAAAAACCGGAAAGACCGATGGGGACAGCCCGTCCTTTCGATTGATACCCGCCTGGGAGAACCCGAGCGCACACTCGCGCAGTCCATGTCGGCGGCACTTAATGAGTTGTTCGAAGGCATTGGGGCAAAGGTACTGGTGCCGCCCGCAGGCCCGGCAAATCCCGGAACGTCCGTACACGAATGCGGCGGCGCCCGCATCGGAACCGATGCTCGCACATCGGTTCTCACACCTTACAATGAATGCTGGGCTATGCCGGGGCTCTACGTCACTGATGGCGCCGCTCTACCCTCCCAAGGGGCGCAGAACCCTACGCTGACAATTATGGCGCTGACGGCGCGCGCCTGTAACAAGGCCGTCAGCAGCTAGGCAACTACCGTTCAGTCCGCACACGGGCAAATCTGGCCGCCGGTGCGATCCGGGCCATAGGCAGCGACGCTTTCCGGCGCTTCGCAAGCAATATTCTCGGCCGAAATGTACTGCGTCTCGATCCCGGCCTTCTGCATCAGGAATATACGCGACTGTACCATCTCGGGTACCATACAATAGCGCTCGCCGGTCTGCGCCAACCGCGCAACCTGCGCATCGACTTCAGCGCTTCGGCCGGCTGTCAACCAGGTCGACGCGCCGCCTGCAAGTGCGGCATTTCCCAACATCACGGCAATGATCGACACGCCGAGCGCATTGAGGCCGCGCTGTTTCATTGTCAGCGTCGCCGCAGCCACGCAAACCGGCACCAGCCAGAACTGCGGCACATAGCGAGCCCACCAGTTCTGCGGCATCAGCAATACCGAAACGAGCAGCGCCGCAGCAACGAAAAGCAACGCGTGTGTAACCGGTCCACAGTCCTTGCGGTACAGTGCAAGGAGGCCGGCGGCGATCAGCGAGAGAACGACCGCGCCCGAGAACAAGGGACCGAATCCAGCGAGGCGCACATCGACACCGCCGGCAGCGCGCACTTCCTCAAGCGACAGCGAAAAAGGCAGTTTGATATGAGCGACGGTGTCGTAGCCAGCATGCGTCTGAGAGAACAGAGAGAAGAAGAACCGCTCGACGGCAGACTTATCGAGCAGGACATCCGGCGTATTGTCGAGCGCCGGTCCAACGCCCGACATGATATCAATCGCATCCCTTCCCATGATCGGATGGAACACGTGCCCATGATCAAGGAAATTCTGCATGTAAGGCGACCAGCCCAGCACGAAGATCGCGGCTGTGGCCGAAGTGAGGAGAATGGCAGCTGTGGTTGTTGCCTTCGGCCACCGCCCGACAATGAATGCGCCGAGGCAGGCAAACGCACACAGGAAAACGAAGGTCGGTATCCCGGAGAACTTCAGGTTCAGCGCCAGCGCCATAGCCGCAATGCCAGCGACCAAGGCTGCGCGCGAGCCTTCGCGGACCCACGCGGCCAACGAGAGAACAAAGATCAGGATACAGAGATTGAGCAAGCCATCATTCATGCTTGTCCAGACCTGCGACAACACGACAGGATTGAGAACGGCCGCCGCTGTCAAAACCAGCGAAAACAGCCGGGAGAACCCTGTCCGGTACAATGCAGCGCCTGTCATCGCTGTGGCACCAAACAGCACAAGGAGATTGGTCAGCTTCACCATTCCCAGCGGCAGGCCAGCCGATAGAAGGGTCGACGAGAAAACCCACACAGCGCGCGGATAGTGCACTGCCCACGGCGTGATTTCGTCTCCGATCACAGGTGCCGCAGCAGGCTTGTAGATCGGGTTCCAACCCTCAGCGAGCGCGTAAATTGCCTGGAAGTGGTACTGCTGGCCGTCCATCGAGGTATCGTGGAAAATCCCTGCCCCGAACGCCGCGAGCAGACCCAGCACGGCCGCGATCAGTGGCGCCTGCGGAGACGTCCCGGGAAACAGCCGGGCGGCAGAGCCTAATGCCCCGGCCGCGCTGACCACCAACACACTCCAGCTAAAACCCGGCGAGACGATCCCGCCCGCCATGAACCAGCAGGTCGTAAGCGCGAAAACAAACACGGGGAACAGGATCAGCATGGTGCCAACGGCCCAGAGTATCGATGGCTCTTGCGCCTGCGCCCGCGCCAGCCCGACGTCCTGCCGGAAGCCATTTTGGAACAGTTGGTTAATCATGCGGGTTTCCAGCGGGGCGTTGAAATGCCAGCAGTCGCCTGAATGGCGCCGTTCGGGCTAGAGAAAGTGAATTATATGCCAGCGCAAGGGCAAACACGCCCGGGCAGAGCAGGCCTCAGTTTTGCTGTCTGAAAAGCGAAGCCGGCGTCAACATTACGCTGGCAATGCGCCTTTCGCGACGGCACATACCAAAACGCAGGCCCCCCCAAGGCACTTCATGGTCGGCGCGACTATTTTTTAAACCGCACCCCTGCGCCTCCCTCCTTGCTAGGATCTAGGAAAATTACGCCTGCAGTTTCCAGTGTGCGCCGGACGGCATCGACATTCACCTCGGTGCTACGGTCTGGCCCGACCCTGCTTTCCATGCGCTTGATGGTGGGAACTGATAGCTTCGACTTTTCCGAGAGCTGCTTCTGGCTCCAGTCCAGCAAAGCACGAGCGGCCCGAATTTGTGCGGCAGTCAGCATTTGTGTGCCTTTGGGATTATATGATCCCTTTGGGTTGACTTCGATTGACGATTTGATACCTTAGGGATCATTGTAGACGGAAAGGGTTACCAATGTCCCGACGCCATGAAAAGGCGGCGCACGATACCGTGCGCCTAAACGATCCCTCACTTCGGTTGATCTTGGGTGTCGTCACAGCCGCGCCTCTCGTCACCGTTCCAAAGGCGCCAATCGCCACCGACCCTATCGTTGAGGTTTGTGAAGTTTGGCTCGCGCGCCACGTTGAACCGCAAAACATGGGGCACCAGGACTTATACATGCTCAGATGCGGATTTCTTTCTAAGGGAGATTTCGATGGGTAAAAAGAAATCGGCAGCTTCCAAACTCGGAGCTGAGCGAAGCAGGAACCTTGAGGAAGTTAGCGCTGACGCAGAAAGCGCGCTTACCGATCTGGATGGGGCGTTGACAGCAGCAAGAGCATTGGTGGACCTGACGCTCGCTGACGGTGGCGCAGACGATGGCCGGACCCTCTACAAGCGGCTCAACGCCCTGGAATTCGTGCTGCGGTGCGCTGGTACTGCGGAAGACGTTTTGTGGGTAGCCATCGACCAGTTGAGCATGTCAGTTGACCAAAAGGCGCCCGCACCCCTCTCTTGATTCATGGTGCTTGAGCGGACCAAATGTTGACCTGCCCCAAATTGTTCGGACCAGCGTTCGTTTGGATCTAAGATCATGGAGATGCGCAAGTCTCCACATAATCAGCCCGGATCAAGGGCTGGGTCATGACATAGGCTTCAAGCACCTCCGATTCATGGTCCACTGCGCGCCAGAGATAGTGCGTCTACCCACGAATCTTCACGAAGACCTCGCCCAGGTGCCAGGGCCATTGCTTGACCCGACGCATCGCCTCGGACCTCCGCTTACGGACCTTATCTGCGAAGTATGTCACAAAGCGATTTACCTAAAGACGGACGCTTTCGTGGCAGACATCTATGCCTCGCTCGTGCAGGAGGTCTTCGACATTTCGTAGCGAGATCGGAGATCGGACATACATCAGCGCGCCTAGCTTGATGATCTCGGGCGATGTCTTGAAGTAGCGGAACGTGTTCTTGCGCAAAATCCAAGGCTAAACGCCATCACCGGCCGCCTCATTATCCGGTTTCGCTGACATCTCCGTGCCACCGGCGCAGATGATCAATTAAGGCGCGCAGCTTCGGCGCCATGTTCTGCCGCTGAGGGAAATACAGATAGAACCCCGCGAAGGGTGGCAGGAAATCCTCAAGCAGCGGCACCAGCGCGCCGTTTTCGAGATGTGGGCGCATACAATCCCTTGGCGCGAAGGTGATGCCGCCGTCCGACAGCGCCAGGCGCAGCATCAGCCCCAGATCGTTGGTCGTCATTTGCGGGTTGACCATGACATCGAATGGAGTGCCTTCCTCTTCGAACTCCCACCGCCAGGGTGCGGTCTCCGGGCCCGGCCGCCACCCGATGCATCGATGTGCGAGAAGGTCACGCGGATGCGCGGGCACGCCGTGCTGCGCAAGATAGGCTGGCGTGGCTGCGGCGATCTCGCGCTGCGGCCCGCTGACCGGCACGGCGATCATGTCCTGTTCGATCACCTCGCCAAGGCGGACCCCCGCATCATAGCCGTGCGCCACGATGTCGAATTCGGCGTCCGTGACGGTCACGTCCAGCGTGACCTGCGGATACGCCTTGGCGAAGCGCGCCAGCATGGGGCCCGACAGAAACGCCTCGGCGATCGAGGTCACCGCCAGCCGCAGCCGTCCGCGAGGCGCGTCCTCGTGCCACTCCAGCGCGTCCTGCACCGCCGCCATCGGCGCGCGCAAGCCTGCAACCAGCCGCGCGCCGGCTTCGGTCAGCCGCACCGATCGGGTGGTCCGCATCACCAGCTGGATGCCCATGGCATCCTCCAGCCGCCGCACCCCTTGGCTGACGGCGGAGCGCGTGACGCCGAGGCGGTCAGCGGCGGCGCGGAAGTTCTGCTCTTCTGCGACGGCGAGCAGGAGCGGCAGCAGGTTCAGGTCCATCCGGCGCCTCATTTGTAAAGCGGCGCTAACCGCCCAGTCCAGCAGTCGGGCAATACCGTGGACGGCGGCCCGCGTCCATCTTGCGCCGTGCAACAGGCTGAAAAGGAGAAAGCCATGGACAAGGTCATTCTGATAACCGGAGCCTCCAGCGGCATCGGCGAAGGCATCGCGCGCGAACTCGCGGCGGGGGGCGCGACGGTTCTGATGGGCGCCCGTCGCACCGATCGGTTGGACAGGATCGCCGGCGAGATCCGTGCCGCGGGCGGAGTCGCCGCCACCCGCGCGCTCGATGTCACCGACATCGGGTCGATGCAGACCTTTGCGCAGACGGCGCTCGACCTCTGGGGCCGGATCGACGTGCTGGTGAACAACGCGGGCATCATGCCGCTGTCGCCCATGTCCGCCCTCAAGTTCGACGAGTGGGCGCGGATGGTCGACGTTAACATCAAGGGCGTGCTCTGGGGCATTGGCGCGGTCCTGCCGGTGATGGAACGCCAGGGCGAAGGCCAGATCATCAACATCGGTTCGATCGGCGCGCTGCAGGCCGTGCCCACCGCAGCGGTCTATTGTGGCACCAAATTCGCCGTGCGCGCCATTTCGGACGGGCTGCGCCAGGAAAGCAATGCCATCCGTGTCACCTGCGTGAACCCCGGCGTGGTGGAAAGCGAGCTCGCCGCGACGATCACCCACGCGGAAACGCAGGCCCTGATGGACAACTACCGCGCCATCGCGCTGAAACCTGGCGACATCGCCCGCGCCGTGCGCCAGCTGATTGAGGCCCCGGCAAACGTTGACACGACCGAGATCACGATCCGTCCCACCGCATCTGCCAACTGAGGTATGCCATGACACAATCACCACTTCTCGCCGCCGCGCTGCTGGCCATCGGCATGGAGTTCCGCGATCCCGACGTCCCACATCCTTACGTCGGGCTGTGGGTCACCGCCGACAATCACGTCCGCCACGAGCTGTTGCCCAACGGGCGCTACATTGAGGCCCGCGGCGCGCGGGAGCACGCCTATGAGGGGCGCTACGAGGTGACCGGCACGCACATCGAGTATTGGGACGACACCGGCTTCACCGCCGATGGCGACTTCGTCGAACCGGACGTGCTGCATCATGGCGGCATGGTGCTCTATCGGAAGTCAGGGCAAACGCGCCGGTGACCAGACCTGCGCCCGATGACCCCGTTATGAGGGCGCAATGGCCTGCACAAAAGCCGGCTGGCATCCGGCGCCGCCATCGGTCCCGCCCGGTCGCCGCCGGGCGGAAATCCGTGTACAGCCATAGCGCCAAACTGCACGCTACCACGAACCCTTCCGGCAACGCCGCCAAGCCAAAAGGAACCTGACATGACAACGCCGCTTATACGTCTCAATCCCGCAGGACTGTTCGATTCGACACAGAACCACCATTCTCAGGGTACGCTGGTGCCCGACGGTCGGCTGGCGTTCTTTTCCGGCCAGATCGCGTGGCAGCAGGACGTGGAGACAGCGCCTGACTCGCTGGCCGAACAGACCGCAATTGTCTGCCGGAACCTGCGTACCTGCCTCGACAGCGTCGGCGCAGTGCCAGCGGATATCGTCAGCCTGCGGGCCTATATCGTCGACTGGTCGCCCGGAATGGCCGCCGAGGTCTTTCCGCCGCTCATGGCGTTTCTCGGTGATGCCATGCCCAGCGTGACCGGCATCGGTGTCAGCTCCCTGTTCGGGCCCGATCTGAAGATTGAGATCGAAATGGTCGTGCGTGCACCCGGCTGAACGCAGCGGAACGACCAAGGGCACGGCGTACTTCGAGACCTTGGCTGTTGATTGCTTTTGAGAATGCTGCCTGTCTAATGCCAACCCGTCTCCGCTTTTCGCGGGTCAGCAGGTGCTAGACAACGAGAAGTTCGCGCCATTAGCGAAGGGCGGCGTTTCGTAGCGATTTAAAGCCGGCTCTCCTCTCGATGTTCTCTGGTGATTGAAATGGTTGTGTACAGACGAATGCATTGAAGCGACTTTCTGCAGACTTCGCATTAGCCGAAAGCGCGACATTGCCCGCTCGCGTCGGCGAAGAGGCTTCAGATCTTTCGCTTGATGACATCCTGCAAGATCTCGCGGTCGAGCGTCAGGTCTGCCACGATCCGCTTGAGCCGGGAGTTCTCCTCCTCCAGCTCACGCAGCCGCTTCATCTCCGACGGCAGCAGACCGCCATACTTTTTCTTCCAGTTGAAGTAGGTCGCCTGGCTGATCCCTGCCTTCCGGCAGACCTCCGCCACCGGCGGCCCGTCCTCTCCCTGCTTCAGGATGAATGCCTTCTGGGCATCCGTGAACTTCGAGGCCTTCATCGTCTTCGCTCCTTTCCAGCCAGGGGAAATCTACGCGAAAACTCCAGCCTCAAACGAGGAATTTTTTAGGGGGCAGAGCAATCGCGGCATTGTCCGAGAACCGGCCTGAATTTGCTCCGAGCATAACTGCCGCGCTGGAAGAGGAATACAAATCAGCAATCAAGTAGCGTCTGGCTTGGGCCAGATCGGCTCTGATGATGGATTTCGGCGTCCGGCAGGGTCACCTCAATCCTGTCAGTGGGTTGCATCATGCGCACCAGGCCGGACATCGCCGAAAACAGTCACATCGGCCTTCGATTCACAGGCGCCAAGCGGGCGCATACAACTTTCCTGCAGAAGCACGCACCTCTTCAAACAGCGCGCCGATGGCGTCGACGCTGGCTTCCAGCGCTTCAGGGTTTGATCCGATGTTCGACAAGATCGAACGCAGACGAGGGCCAAAGCTGGCCGGTGCGATCTTGAACTGATCAATCTCGGAAATAGACGTCTTGTCATTGACAAGATAGACGCGGTTCAGCGCGAACAAGGTAAGCACCAGTGCCTGTGCAAAACGTGTCAGACATCCCGCTACCCCATGAACGTCGCCATTCGCAGCGAACTTGGGCGCGAACGCAGTCAAGCCGAACTCGACGCTCCATAGCCGGCTCTGAACAACGGCTTTGGCCAATGCTTCTGGCATAATCGACACCTTGGCTTTCAAAACCGACAGCGTGGATCGAGGATCGTGAAGCGGGACTGCAATTGCTGCTTCTCCCAACAGAGTGGGACCGAAGAAGCCGAATGGCGGTTGTTGGTCGAAATCAATCTCGAACCGCCCTTCAACTGCATCCTTGAATGTGATCTCAACTTTTTCGAGTGAGCGGTAGAGCAGATCGACTCTCTGTCTTTCGATCGTCAGCCACGCGCCACCATCCACTCAGCGCCCCCATTCACCGAAGCCCGACACAACAGGGTCCGGCGTATCATTGATGCGCGACGCTATTTGGCGAACTTGCTGAATAGAGAAGGCCGTTCCCGGCCAATAGTAGAGCCCAATATCTATATCCGAGTCGGGGCGGGCGCGCCCCCGCGCGTGCGATCCGCCCAGGACGACTGCTTCCACACCCGTCACTTCTCTGAACTCGTCCACGACCCTTTTCAGGATCGCACCTTGGAAGGGTGTAAGCTGTTGCATCGTGTAAGTATGTCGAGGTGCCGGCGGGAGCGCAATGACCGGCAGGGTCAACCCAATCGTGCCATCCGGCGGCCCCACTGAAACTAGGCCGGACTTCGCCGACAATTGACGTTCGACGGCACTTTAGTGAATGCGTTTGCTCCCGCCACTGATCGAAGACAGGACATACAGCAGCGCGCCTAGCTAGACGATCTCCAGCCAGATATTGAAGTAGAGAAACGGGTTCTGGCTCATATTCCTAGGCTAACCGCTCTGACCGGTCGCCTCAAGACCCGGTTCCGTTGACATCACTCTTCACGCTTGTCTCTCTAGCCCATGTTTCAACTCAATAATCGGAGCTCGGACTAACTCAAACACTGGACCGCTTCTCGGGAGGTAGACCAGACTAACTCTTCGGCAAAGCCGATCGTCGTGGCACTTGTGCGGCCGAGATGGGGATAGTGGCGGCGGTCCTGGTCCGTCAGTTCGGCGTCTCCGAAATGTCGAGTCACCGCTGAATTCTCACACCGAGCTAGTCCATGGTTCGCAATCGCGTGTAGAAGCCGCATGGCCGACGAATTTGCTGGGCCGTTGTTGAGGAGCAGTCGGCTTCACCTGGAGCCAAGGACGGCATGTGCGTGGTTCAAAAAACTTCGCCGGCAGGTTATCTCTCTATGCATCTTTGAGGACTGTGCGAGGGACCGGTGAAGCCGAAACAAGTGAAGTCAATTCCCTGGACGAAAATCGCATTGACAATTTCAACAGCGCTGATCTGCGCCATTGCGCTTTATGGATTGTCTTACGCTACAAGAGATTTGACGCGCTTTGGTGATCTTGCCGATCAAGCTGTTGACCGCGCACTTGCTCTTTCTGCGGATAGCGACGAAATCCCTCTAGGGCCCCGCATCGTAGTAATAGATTTCAATGATCGGACGCTTTCCAAACTGGGAAACCCTCCGCTTATTCCGCCTTCAAGTCTCGCGCTCGCCATAGAACAAACCGTCGAAATGCAGCCTCGGGCAGTCATGATCGATATAGATTTGTCGTGGATCAGCGAAGCGGACGATGTGGAGCGATTGAATAACGCTCTAGAAAGCTCTGAGCGCGCAGGTGTAGTTTTGCTCCTCTCGAGAGTGCGGTATCCAAATGCTGTGGACGGACGGCGCGATGTTTTTCCGCCGACGGCGTTTGACTCCGCAGTTCGCGAAAGTGCCACTGCAAACTGGGTCAGCGCTGAAGCCATTCAGAGCGGTGATGGTATCGTTCGCTCAATAGCTCCTTTCGTTGAGGGATACGCCAATGGGCAGCTGGTTCGGGTCCCAGCCCCCCATTTGATTTTAGCGTTGAAAGGGGATGAAGCCGATCTAGCCGGTGCACGCGCGCGTTTTGGGGCGGGAGCGGATGAGAAAGTATTCTTGGCGGGTGCACAGAAAATCGACCTTTCGCAACGCGAAAATTCAATCGTGCGGTTCACTGACAGCTGGCCGCCGAAGTCAGGCCACCGTATCTCGGTTTTACCTGCCACGCCCTTGATTGAGCAGAGTGGACCAATTGATGATAGTTTGATCAAAGATTCGATTGTAGTGATCGGTTCGAGCGGCTCTCTTCAGGGCGATATGCACGAAACGCCTCTGGGACCAATGCCAGGTGCGTTCATCATAGCGAATGCAATTGGGTCTTGGCAGGCTGGCGGGCCGCAGGTTGGCTGGTCTTTTCTGTTGGGTGGATTGATCGTTCTCGCCGGGGCGCTTGCGGTTTCGGCAATGGTCTCCCTGTCAATGGTGATTTGCCCGACGAGGTTTCGAGATAAACTGAAAAACTTCCTTCCCGGGACTGCCGTGACACTAATTTGGATCACCGCTCAGTTTACAGGAGTAGCCGTCGATATAGGATGGCTGATGATCCTAGCCTATCCTGTAGCATGGATTGCGGTTGCTGCGTTTGGCCGAGCAAAGCAGAGCGAAGCATGAAGTTTCTTGCGTTGTTTCTTCTTTTTTTGGGCTTCTCAGGTTCGGCTCTAGCCGAGCGATGCCACAGAATCCCGCCAGGGGTCATCGTCGACTTCAATGAGCCTTCCCATGAGTATCGGCTGGTGCGGAGCAAACGAGAGGAGCCGATCCGGTTTTTCATGCCGCTCATCTCCGGCGACAGGCTCAGTTTTTCGCATACCGGTTATCTTTCGGTTCAAACTGCAGACGGAACGGCAACTTGGTCGAGCCAATACTCCCCAATTTGCGTTGCGGAAGGCGAGCCCGTAACCTGGGCCGAGCGAATTTCGCAGCATATAACAGAACGTCTAACTCGCTCGCGGGACCGAGGTTATGTTCCAACGGTTACACGCGGTGAAGGTTCTTTGCGCGTCGCATTTGGCGATGCTGGTTCAGGTTATGCCGTGATTGGATCTGGAACGCGCAATCTGGCATTTTCTTGGCTCCAGGGCATCTCCCCCTTTGAAGTGCGCCTTATCGACAAGGCCGGCGCTCTTGTCGTTGACGAGTCCCAAGTGCTTTCACGGACGTTGATTTTGGAGTCTCCCCGGGTCATTCCTGAAGGTGACTACATTCTCGAGATAAGGGACAGTTCGGGAGATGATCCGATTGTCGTCTCCCTGAAAGCGATTTCACCCAATGGCCCTGTAACTGACGCTAGTTCCGCAATGGCGCTAGCTGGAGAGCTCGCAGCATCTGGACGGGAATTGGATGCCTTCTTCGTCCTCAGCCCCTACAGGTTTGAAAGCAAATCCGCTTCGGATTTCATGGATGTTCTCGCTGGTCGTTAAGGCAGCCAGCGCCGCTGATTGAGCAGCATTGCTGTTTGGTCTCGGCCACAGCAGGGTTGTACTCTGACTCAAGCGTGGAAACACGCCTTCAAGGACTGACGAAACAGGACCTCACGTGGTCAAATGAGAACTCTCTTCCCTGTGGATTGAGAACACTAGCAGTTCTCGTTCTTGCTTCATGTCTTACGCTAATGATTTCGATCGGGCGCCCACCACACTCGGCCGCAACGACCTTTTTTCCCACAGTGGTATGGACCTCTGCGGGTTCCCGGTCGCCTCGGATCAAAATCTGCTCTTCTGTAAGCCAGTCGACACGGGCCGAATAGCCGTCTGCCGAAATCGACAGTAAACGCTTAGCGCTAACGGCATCCCACAGTTCTAGGTGGTCACCTGTCAACCGGAGCAGCGTCCTGCCAGAAGGGCTGAGTGCCGCATGGGCGGTACGAGCAGCCCCAATGGACGAGTAGACGATGTTTCCGTTATCCCGGCAAACGATGCCAGGCGTTGCCTTGTCGTTGAGCCTGAGAAGGAACGACGCACAGTCGCCTGTCACAATTCGCGCCCCTGTTCGCTCGATCCAAGGCACCCGCATTTCGGTTATCACGCCGCCTGGGTAGCTAAATCCGAGGAGGCGCGCTGCGTTTTCTCCCGTCGGTGGGTCTGAAAAGAGAAGAAACTCCTCGATTTGACTTTGTCTGTCTGTGTAAGCCGCCTTAAGGTCCGCCTCTGACATTGGGGGGCGAAGTAGTTGGGCTCCCGTTTCTGAATATCCATCGTCAAAATCGAGCACGCAAACAGCTGCGGCACTGTCGACAACAAATCCAAATCGCATTTCAGTGTTAACGATCCCGATCTCTGCATTTCGGCAAAGCTTAGCGAGTTGGGAGAGAGCAGAACCCTTGTCAGCTGGGACGGCCGGGCGGGTTGGATCGACGGTGTTTGCCGCAAAATCTGCAAGCAGGCTTTGCCACTCTCCTTCATCTAAAGGAGCCTCGTAAGCAATTCTCGTCATTGCCTCCTCTCCTTCAGTTTGCGCAATTGCCGACTGGCCAAATAGCAGTGCGATGGAGATAATTGAAGCAAGACGGATTTTCATATGGTCGGCCTGAGCTCACCAATATCAGAGTACCTTATGAAAAAACATAAACGGCAGGACCTACTTATGTCGATGCGCATTCTTATTTTGGTTCTGAGTGCCGTGATTGTTTCTTGCAGCTCGGAGAGCGCCAGAGCCGAGCAGGCAGCGGACGAGCGCAGGAGTCGGGATGCATGGTATGCAGCAACGAGTTTTTTTGATTTTCCGGAAGCTCGTGACGATGTTTCGCGCGGAGGCATCCAAGCGATACGAACCGAACTGGAGACTGTGTTCAAAGAGGGCAGCATCTCCAGTTCGGTTCGCCACAAAGCCTGGGAAATCCAGGAAGTGCTTGGTAGGCTTGCGTTCTATGCAGGAGAGTTTTCGCTCGCGGCGCGCGATTTCGAAGCGGCACTCGCATCGATTGGCCGGGATGCAGATGCCCAGAATCGCCGCCGGCTAGAGAACCGTCTTGCGCTCGCACTCGCGTTGGATGGCCGGTTCACAGAGTCTGAAGGCGTGTTCTCTAGGTTGGAGCCCTGTTCCGGAGGCGAATGCGATCTGCGTGAAGCGTACACAGGATGCGGAGGGCTCGGCTATAGTCTTGACAACCTGGACCTTGACCGATTTGTGACGGAGAGCATTCCGCTCGGTGCTTGCGCCAGCCGCCGCCTGGTTGCTGCTTCTGAAAGTGCGATGGCTCAATCGCGCTCTGATCTAGTCGAGCCTCTGCTCTACGCAGCGGACTTCGTCGCGCGGCCGATACCGATCGAAGAACCACGCGATGCCGGGTTGGCCCGGCTCGACGCCGCCGACGCACTAGTCGATCTATTGCTTTTACAACGCCGGGGAAATGATGCTGCCGCGCTAATGGTTGATTTAGCGTCCGATCCGAATGTTTTGGACGCAGGCCCCGATAAAGTCAGGAAACTGAACAGACGAATTGCCGCCAGCCGGTCTGACCAAGTCTCATCCAGGTTCCGCATTGCAACCTCGCGAGAGGATACGGCGGACGAACTCAAAGACATCCAGTCCTTACTGTTCAAACTAGCAGGTTTCGGCGGTAGTTTTGGTCCCGCTAGCTCCAGAAACTCAATGGGGTACTTTCGTCGCGCGGCTCAGACGAGCGCAGCCCTAAGTGACTTCGAGGCTGCATTGGATTACGGATATCAGGCAATTTTGGGCACAGTCTCCTTTACGACGCCAGGGCTGCCACTGCGCGTCGATATGGGGCCGACACCTCCGGACTGTCCGCCCGGAAACGCTGAACTGCCGAGATGCAACGCATGGTATGACGAGATTGTTGAACTATACGCGAGCGAAGAGCTATCAGCCGTATTGAGCGAATACGCCGTCTACCTCAGTTTGGCTGGTCGCCCGGGAGACGCTCTGGACACGGAAGACCGGGCCCAGGTCATTTTCCGCAACTGGCTTCGCAGAAACTGGAGCAGTATGCGAGTGTTGTCGTCCGGTCTGCTCTCACGATCTGATCTTGATTCTGAGCGGTTGTATCAGTTGAGGCCGCTAGTCACAGGCCAGCCTGACAGGGCGAAACGCGCGTTCGCCCTTGGGTTCGAAATCATTCAAAATGTGCAATTCAGTCGGGTAGATGCAGCGCTTCGGCAATCCGTCGCGAGGCAGTCGCTTGAGGACGACGCGACACGTCTGCTGATTCAGCAACGGCAAGTGCTGTCACAGCAAAGCGATACCTCGGTTGACTTGAGCGAGGCGCGCCGCGGTGAAATCAGACGCAGAATTGCGGAGATCGACAGCCGGTTAACAGTTCCGTTCTCTGAGATAGAACGAAAGGCAGGATTTCTTCCTCTTGATGCCGACAGTGCAAGCTCGCTGCTTGCTCCGGATGAAGCGCTAATGGTTATTGCCTCATTGCCCGACCGGACCGAAGTCGTGGTTGTCAGCCGCACAGAGCGCATTTGGTACGCATCTGATATTTCTGCCGCAGATCTTTCAAAAAAGGTGGCTGCGCTGAGAGCGCACGTTGATGGCGACGTTCCGTACAACGCAGACGTCGCTTACGAAGTCTACAGTTCTGTCTTCCGGCCCGCCGAAAGCGCAATCGGCAAGAAACGCCTGCTGGTCGCGGTTTCCGGACCTCTATCCGCGCTGCCGCTCTCAATGCTTGTCACTGAACGCCCCGTCGGGAATACCTACCGAGCAAAACTGAAGAACGCCCGCTGGCTAGCGCAAAGGCACGCCGTTCTTTACCTTCCCTCAGTGGCAGCGCTCAGTTCGCTAAGGCGCGACAAGGAAGGAAGTCGCCACACCAGTTTCATCGGGTTTGGAGATCCAATCCTGGACACGATCGAGCCTCCACAAGTCGAAGTAAGGCGCGAAACCGGTTTGGCGCGCCTTCAATTTGCAGCGTCTGAGATCAGACGCCTTGCGGCGGTCATGAAGGCACCAGAAAGCCAAGTCTATCTAGGAGCTGATGCCACAAAGCAGAAGTTTGTAGAACTGGACCTGTCGAGCGTGTCAGTGATCGCATTTGCCACTCACGCGCTCAAGGCAGCCGGCCCAACTCGACCGGAACCCGGTCTCATTTTCAGCCGAACGGCGGGAGCGGACGATACGTTCTTGGCAGCTTCTGAGGTTGCCTCTCTTCGGATTGGCGCCGACCTCGTAATACTGTCCGCATGCAACACTGCGGGGGAAGATGGATCTGGCGGAGAAGCACTTTCCGGATTGACACAATCCTTTCTTTTCGCGGGCGCGCGAAGCGTTGTAGCGACTCACTGGTCGGTACTCGACAAAGCTGCAGCGGATATCATGCCAACAGTGCTGGAACCGAATATCGCAGTTCTTCCAAGCATGATTGCTGACCAGTTGCAGCGTGCTGTGCTTGATCATTTGGCTGCCGCGGAGTCTGAGACTGAACTGGAACCACGATACTGGGGCGCATTTGTCGTGGTGGGCGGCTGATCACGTGGAAGAGTTACTGAGATTCGAACTTTCGGTGCCTTGGCAAAAATCAGCCATCCGCATTGAGTTGTTCAATGACCGAATTGGGCCAGGTCGGCTCTGATCGTCACGTTACGCGATCGGCGGGATCGGTCCAATCGTGTCATTCGACCATCTCACGCGCACCGGGCCGCAGTTCGCCGATAACGGCCGTTACCAGTCTGAGTCCCTTTCTAAAATTTAGAGAAGAAGCCGAGCATGTATCTAGGGGTTATTTGCTCCTAATACGCGCGCCTACGATTTTCTAACGACGACGCTTCAGCCCCGGTACTTGCCAAAGAGGTCCACAAGCTCAGAAAACTTCTGCCTCTGGCTCTCGGCATCACCGTCCCGAATCGCCTCTTCCACGCAATGCGCGGCATGGTTCTTCAGGAGTTCGTCTTCGACCTTTCCGAGCGCCGCCTTGATCGCCTGAACCTGCGTCAGGATGTCGATACAGTAGCGGCCTTCCTCGACCATGCCGGAGACACCTCGCACCTGACCCTCGATTCTCCTGAGCCGGGTTACAACGGATTTAGGTGGAGATTGATGCATTTGACATATACCTCTATGGGGTATACATAACCGTTCAGTCCAAATTGGTCAACGCTTCATGATGGCTTCGCTTCGCAGCGCGTTTATTGCCCTGACCCTGCTCGTGCTGGGCGCAGGGCACGCAGCGTGTGCCTGCGTAGCGGTCGCAGGCGCGCTGGAGGCACCAGACATTGCCGTTTCAGCTCCTTCAGCCCACAGCCACCATGCGGCTGCAAATGATCCGTCACAGGACCAGCACTGCAATGGGGGCTCTGAAGTTCCGGAGCATGACTGCACCCATTGTGTGACCGCTGCACTGCCTGCTGACGCATCGCTGAAGGCGGTCAGTGCCACTCCTGCGCACGTCGCAATCCTCCCGCCGGTTCCGGAACTGAAATCAGTCAGCCTGTTGAGGCTCGCCGACCTGAATACAGAACCAGACGCAGGGCATCCTCGAACTCGACCGTCTCCAGTCACACTGAAAGTCCGCCTGCAGATTTGATCCTGTGATGAACCCTGCGCGCGCCTCTCCGGCAGCGCAGAATGTTTCATCCATTCTAGCGTGCGCGTCTTTGCGCCCGCTTCCCGGCCGATCAATTGCAGGACAACGTTCCAATGAAACTCTCCCACTCAATTCTCGCCGCTGCCGTTGTGTTTGCAGCTTCGCCCGCCTTTGCGCTTGAAGGCGACAGTTCCGCTGCCGCGATGCAGCATTCTGATCATTGCGGCCTGCCCATGGGCGAAGGCACGGTGGCCGGACTCGACGTCAAGGCATCCAAGGCCACGATAGATCACATGCCCATCGCCGCCCTCAACTGGGACGCCATGACGATGGACTTCAAGGCTGCCAAGGGCATTGACCTGTCCGCCTTCGCAGCCGGTGACCGCGTCCATTTCCTTCTGACTGAGGACACAAAATCGAAGTCTTACAGGATTGAAGCGATGTGTTCGCTCGATGCCCCGAAAGGCCTGCATGACGCCTGCATGGGCAAGATGCATGAGACGGCCATGACGCTCACGGCAGCCAGCGGCAAATCCTGCGATATGGGCGGGATGGATCATGGCGCAATGCCAGGAATGGACCACACCGGCATGAAGAGCATGGATCATGGCAATATGGATCACATGAAGCACGGCGAGATGAAACCGGCCAATGCCGAGACCATGAACTGCAAGGAGATGTGCGCGATGATGAAGAAGTCATCCGATACTCCGCCGGCAGACGAAAAGCCTGCTGCTGTGATGGACCATAGCCAGCACTGATCCGGTCGCCTGACGCGCAGCGCGCTTCCGGCGCGCGCGGCAGGCGTTCCTCACACAAGGTTCGAACCCATGCTCACACGACGCAATCTACTCCGCACAGCCGCCGCCGGTGGTCTCTTCGCGGCATCCAGCGCCCTGCTCCCGGCTTGGGCACGCAGCGCCGCTGCCGGCAACAAGGGAATCTTTGAAGTCTCCGGTAACGCCTTTGACCTCACCGTCGGCCACAGCGCCGTCGAGATTGGCGGCCGCTCCGGCCATGCCATCACCATCAACGGAACGCTGCCCGGACCACTCATCCGGTTCCGCGAAGGCGAAAAGGTGAGCCTCAAGGTCAACAACACACTCGACGAGGACACATCGATCCACTGGCACGGGCTTCTCGTGCCGTTTCACATGGACGGGGTGCCCGGAGTTTCCTTCCCTGGCATCAAGCCGAAGTCCACGTTCACTTATGAGTTCGCGGTCCCGCAGAGCGGTACATACTGGTACCATTCGCACTCGGGTTTGCAGGAGCAAATGGGCCATTATGGTCCTCTGATCATTGACCCCGCAGGCAAGGATCCCGTCAGTTATGACCGGGAGTATGTGCTCGTCCTGTCAGACTGGACGTTCGAACATCCGCACAAGGTATTTGCGCGCCTCAAGAAGGATGCGGCGGTCTACAACTTTCAGCAGCGCACCGTTGGCGATTTCCTCAAGGACGCCAGGGAGAATGGCTTCGGAAAGACATTTGCTGACCGGGCCTCCTGGGGCGCCATGCGCATGTCTCCGACCGATATCTCGGATGTAACTGCATCCGTCTACTCTTACCTCATCAATGGTCATGCGACCTCAGACAACTGGACCGCGATATTCAATTCCGGCGAGCGTGTGCGGCTACGGATCATCAACGCGTCAGCCATGACAATCTTCAATTTCCGGATTCCGGGACTGCCGATGACGGTGGTAGCCGCTGACGGGCTCAATGTCCAACCAGTGGAGACCGACGAGTTCCAGATCGGGGTTGCAGAAACCTATGACGTGATCGTCAGTCCGACCCGCGCCCGGCCCTTTGCCCTCGTCGCGGAATCGATCGATCGGTCAGGACAGGTTGTTGCGACGCTGGCCCCTGAAGCCGGACTGGTAGCAACCGCTCCCCTGCTTCGCGAGCGCCCAACGCTCACGCACCGCGACATGGGCATGGACATGGCGTCGATGGATCACGGTGCGATGGGTCATGGCGCGATGGCCGAGATGGACCATGGCAGCATGGCAGGAATGGACCACAGCGCAATGCCCGGCATGGATCATAGCGCCATGGCGAAGACCGATACCGTCCCGCAAGACCATGACCACAAGATGGGTGTGGGTGTCGACAACGTCGCGATGGTTCAGGTAAGCCGCATCGACGAGCCGGGACTCGGTCTCGAGAATGTGCCGCACCGGGCGCTGCGGTATTCGCAGCTCAGGAGCCTCACACCCAACCCCGACACACGGGCGCCAGGCCGCGAAATGGAGATCCATCTCACGGGCAACATGGAACGCTACATGTGGTCCTTCGACGGCGTGAAGCTGAGTGAGGTAACGGGTCCGATCATTTTTCATGAAGGCGAACGCCTGCGCGTGACACTCGTCAACGATACGATGATGACGCATCCCATCCATTTGCACGGCATGTTCTTCGATCTCGTGGTTGGCGATACCGATCACAAGCCGCGCAAGCACACTGTGAACGTCAAACCGGCGGAGCGGCTGTCCTTTGATGTCACGGCAGACCATGTGGGAGACTGGGCTTTCCACTGCCACCTCCTCTTCCACATGCATGCCGGCATGATGCAGGTTGTCTCGGTCGTGCCGCGCAGTAAGGCCGCGATGTCTGATGACGAGCACAAAGGACACAAGCCTTCCATTGCTCCGTCAGCGGAAGACAGGGCAAAGACCGAAACCGGGATGCCGGGTATGCAGCACGAAGGACATCGCTGATGAACAGCAGACATTTTTGCTCGGCCTTCGTATTGCTGTCCTTGGCGACCGCAGTTCCCGCCATCGCGCAGGAGCCGCCCGTACCCGGATCGCAGGCCGCAGCCTACTGGGACGCGGATGAGTTCAAGGCCTCTCAGGACGCGCTGAAAAAGGAACATGGCGGAGGAACAAACTTCATGATCCTAGCCGACCGGTTCGAATACCAGTCCGGCGAGGGATCCCCCGCTCTTCTTCTGGAAGGTCAGGGCTGGTGGGGTACGGATGAAAGCCGGCTCTGGATAAAGTCCGAGATCGACTACGATCTGGATGCCAGCAGTTTCGAAGAGGCTGAGGTACAGGCGCTCTGGTCCAAGCCCATCGCTCGGTACTTCGACCTGCAGGCAGGTGTTCGACATGATTTCGAACCGGGCCCATCCCGCACCTACGCCGCTCTCGGCGTTCAGGGGCTTGCTCCCTACTGGTTCGAAGTCGATGGCGTTTTCTTCCTGAGCGAAGAAGGCGATCTCTCCGCCCGTGTGGAAGCGGAGTATGAGTTCCTGCTGACACAGCGCCTCGTCCTGCAACCCCGCACAGAGCTGAACTTCGCGATGCAGGACGTGCCGGAACTTGAAACCGGCGCCGGACTTTCGACGGCCGAGCTTGGCCTGCGCCTGCGGTATGAGTTCGACCGTCAGTTCGCCCCCTATGTCGGCGTCAACTGGAAAGCCTCGACCGGCGACACCGCAGACTTCGCCCGCGCCCGCGGTGAGGACGCCGAAACCCTCTCCTTCGTCACCGGGATCAGGCTCTGGTTCTGAACCGTATCCAACTTTAGCTCAACGTCCGCGAAAGGACACAAAATGCCCCGTTCAAAAGTGATTGCAGCCACACTTCTGGCCTTCGCCCTCTCCGCCGCGCCTGCGCTCGCGCATGTCAGTGTCAAGACGACCAACATTGCAGACGCCGCCGTCATAGACGTGTTACCGGACGACTTCACGTTCAGCTTCAGCCAGCCAGTCGGTCTGATCGCGTTCTCGGTGAAAACCGAAGCAGGAGAGGCCGTCGAGATTGGCTTCACACCTCCAAAGGCACCGGCTGCCACATTCACAGTTCCGCTACCTGATCTGGCGCCGGGTCTCTACACTGTGGAGTGGCGCACGATGTCAAAAGATGGTCATCCGATGACCGGCAAATCGACCTTCGAACTGAAGTAGGGGGCCGCCGCCATGCCCCTGCTGGACGCCGCCAATATCGTAACCAAGGTATTGCTCTACGCAGTCAGCCTCGGAGCGATCGGGGCGGCGCTCCACGGGGCGCTCGGCCTGATGACGAACCGCCGTGCATATTTCCGGCTCGCAGGTCTGGTGACCGTTGCAGCGGCTCTGCGGCTCGTCATTCTGAACGCTCAGATGGGCGGAAGTCTTGGCGCGGCTTTCTCGACTGAACAGTTCGGTTGGACCTGGGCCGCTGGCGGGCGCCCTGCCCTCGCGCTGCTCGTCGGCGCGGGCTTTCTCGTTGTGGCCGGCCTTATACGTCACCGGGTCCTTCTGGTGCCCGCCGCCATCAGCATCAGCGCAAGCTTTGCCCTTACAGGACATTCAGCGGGGCTGGCGGCGCCGGGCTTGGCGCCATGGATCGTGGCGGGCCATCTTCTGATCGCAGGCTTCTGGTTTGCCGCGCCGGCGACTCTTTGGCCCCGGTCCGGGATGCAGGACGCTGATGTTCTGGCCCGTACCGAGGCCTTCAGCCGGGTGGCACGCGTTATCGTGCCCCTGGTGTTCCTCTCAGGCATCTATCTGTTCTGGCGTATCAATGGCGGGTTCTCCGGCCTGCTCAGCTCCGGATACGGACAATTGCTTGCCTCCAAGCTTCTGGCGGCAACGCTGCTTCTCGGGCTCGGGGCGGTCAATCTGATGTTCGTCACGCGCCGGCTGGCAGCGCAGCCCGCCAGAGGGCGAGCCGCCTTGCGCGCGACACTGCGCGCCGAGGCTGTTCTGTTCGCCGCGATCGTCATCATTATTGCCGCAGCCACAACCGTTTCTGGTCCAACTACCTGAGGAGCCTAAAATGAAACCTGTCTTGTTCAGCCTCGCCGCGGCCACCCTGATCGCATTTTCTGACCCGGCGCTTGCCGATGAGGCGACGAGCCCGTCAGCGGCGAAGTCACCCATCGAGACTGTTGTTGCCTTCGGCGCAGCGCTGGAAGCAGGTGACGAGGCGGCGCTCGTGAGCCTGCTGGCCGCTGATGTGCAGATTGCAGAAAGCGGCGGCATCGAGCGGTCGCTCGAAGAATACCGCTCACACCACATGGCTGCTGACATCACGTTTTCTAAAGCGGTTGAGACAACCGTCCTCGACCGGCAGGTCTTTGAAGGCGGCGGCCTCGTGACCATTCTGACTGAGTCCGTGTCGAAAGGAACGTTTCGGAACAAGCCGGTCAACAGCCGTCTGATGGAGACAATGGTGCTGCAGGAAACCGGCGGCGTGTGGAAGATCGTCCACATTCACTGGTCCTCGGCCAGCCTTGCCACCGATCATGACCATTGAAATGCTGGGACACAACCGAAGACCGCATTTGCGCGGTCTTCTGTTCTGTTTCTGAAATCAGACAGAGACGGGCACAAAGCTGGAAATATACCCCTATGGGGTAATTGACGGATACCCCTTAGGGGTATAGTTACCTCGCTAGCTAACGTCTCCAGGAGCTCCAGCATGTCCTCGACCCCAAACTCGATTTCACCTGATCAAAAAGCCAAACGGGACCCCGTTTGCGGGATGACGCCGAAAGCAGACAGTCCGCACCGACTGGTGCACCAGGGCGCCGAGATCCTGTTCTGCAGCGCGGGTTGCAAAGCCAAGTTCGAGGCCGATCCCTCCGCCTACCCTGTCGCGGAAGAAGCACGCACCGTCCCGGAACCCCACGCGCATGGCCATTCAGGTCATGGCGCCGGTTGTCATCATCACGCGGCAACACCCGCACCCAAGACAGCGGCGCCCGGAAGCCAGTGGACCTGCCCCATGCACCCGGAAATCCTCCGAGATGGTCCGGGAGACTGCCCGATCTGTGGTATGGCGCTGGAGCCGTTGACCCCAAGCGCAAGCGACGGTCCCAATCCTGAGCTGCGCGACATGAAGCGGCGTTTTGTGTTCGGGCTCGTTCTGTCCCTGCCGTTGCTGGCTATTGAAATGGGCGGGCACGTCTTCGGCGTCGACCGCTTGATTCCGCCGACCATCAATCCCTGGATCCAGATGGCGCTGGCGACGCCTGTCGTGCTCTGGGCGGGCTGGCCTTTCTTTGCTCGGGGCGTCGCCTCGGTCAGGAACCGCAGCCTCAACATGTTCTCGCTGATCGCGCTCGGCACGGGTGCAGCCTGGATCTACAGCATGGTGGCAGCGATTGCGCCGGATCTGTTCCCCGCCGAGCTGCGTTCGGCGCATGGCACCGTGCCGGTCTACTTTGAAGCCGCTGCAGTCATCATCACTTTAGTCCTGCTCGGCCAGGTACTGGAACTTCAGGCCCGTGAGGCAACGGGCGGCGCCATCCGTGCGCTCCTTGACCTTGCCCCGAAAACCGCGCGCCGCATCCATGGCGATGGCAGCGAAGAAGATGTGCCGCTGGAGACGGTCGTCGCCGGTGACAGGCTGCGCGTGCGCCCTGGAGAAAAGGTACCGGCTGACGGTGTCGTCCTTGAAGGACGCTCCTCCATCGACGAGTCGATGGTGACAGGCGAATCCATGCCGGTCACCAAATCGGTCAATGACCGGGTTATCGGGGCAACGGTCAACCAGACGGGCAGCCTCATTGTCGAGGCGCAACGCGTCGGTAGCGAGACCATGCTCTCGCAGATCGTCCATCTCGTGGCAGAGGCGCAGCGCAGCCGCGCGCCCATCCAGCGCCTCGCTGACCAGGTGTCAGGCTGGTTTGTTCCAGCGGTGATCGTCATTGCCATCGCGGCCTTCTTCGGCTGGCTGATGTTCGGCCCAGAGCCTGCCTTCTCTTACGGTCTCATAGCGGCCGTCTCAGTGCTGATCATTGCCTGCCCTTGCGCGCTTGGCCTTGCCACGCCGATGTCGATCATGACCGGTGTCGGAGCCGGGGCGCGCGCCGGCGTTCTGATCCGGAATGCCGAAGCGCTCGAGCGTATGGAAAAAGTGGATACGTTGCTGATCGACAAGACCGGAACCCTCACGGAAGGAAAGCCAGCTCTTGTTGCCATCGACGTGACGCCGGGCGCGGATGAAAGCTCTGCCCTGCGCATTGCCGCCAGTCTGGAGAGCCACAGCGAGCATCCCCTTGCCGCGGCGATTGTCGCCGCAGCCCGTGCGAAGGGCCTTGCGCTTGCTGAGCCCTCAGACTTCGATTCGCCGACGGGCAAAGGTGTCGTGGGGATCGTCGAGGGACAGAAGGTCGCTCTTGGCGCCGAGCGGTTCATGAATGAACTCGGCATCGACACCACCTCGCTCCAAACCCTTGCAGAACGGCGCCGGATGGACGGTGCAACAGCCATCTATCTGGCCATCGATGGCGCCGTGCTGGCGGTATTGTCGATTGCCGATCCTGTGAAACCTTCAACACCCGCCGCCCTGAGCGCGCTGCGCGCAGCAGGCCTGCACATCGTCATGGCAACAGGGGACAACCGCACGACGGCTGACGCGATCGCGCGGTCTCTCGGCATCGATGCTGTTGAAGCCGAAGTCCTGCCTGCCCAGAAGGCCGAGATCGTGAAGCGCCTGATCGCCGAAGGCGGGATCGTCGCCATGGCCGGTGACGGTGTGAATGACGCTCCGGCTCTGGCTGCGGCCGATGTTGGCATCGCGATGGGAACCGGCACGGACGTTGCCATTGAAAGCGCTGGGATAACCCTGCTCAAGGGCGATCTTGGCGGTATTGTGCGGGCCCGGAGTATCTCGCACGCGACCATGA
>CAZXQD010000005.1:65600-66709 GCA_964643405.1 uncultured Hyphomonas sp.
AAGGGCGATCTTGGCGGTATTGTGCGGGCCCGGAGTATCTCGCACGCGACCATGAGGAACATCCGCCAGAACCTGTTCTTCGCGTTTGCCTATAATGCGGCGGGGATCCCTATTGCGGCCGGCGTACTCTATCCGCTGACAGGCGCCCTGCTCTCACCGATGATTGCAGCCGCCGCCATGGCCCTGTCTTCTGTCTCAGTAATTGCCAACTCCCTTCGGCTCACAGCGCTTGAGCGGAAATGAGCGAAGCGCAACCTCAAACCATGCTTGTCGGGTTGACCTGCGCCAGGTTCTTCCAGTTGAAGTCTCGTTGCCTCTCGACCGTCCGCTTAGGGCCAGGTTGGCTCCCACAAGAATAATCCGGGACCGGCAGGGTCAATCCAATCATGCCGTCCGGCGGCTTCACCGCTACCCGGCTGGAGTTCGCCGATAGCGGTCATAAATGCAGCGTCGCCGCACCAAACCCGGCCACTCAAACACGCAGGTCGTCAGGCCGGATTTAACCAGAATGAGCGGCAATCCGCCTAAATCGCCTTAATGACTCTGCAGGAGAACCCAAGTACAAGGCGGCATGAGAACAATTTTGTTCCTCTTGGGTCAGCGTCTTGCGCTGTTGCTCGTCGCGGTGGCCTTTCTGGCGGTGCCAGCGAGCGCAGAGGCCGTGTGCGAGCCGCATATGGACCATGAATGTGCCTCCTACCATCAGGCCGAACACGCGCATGATCTGGCAAGCGACCATGATTCGCTGTCCCACGAACATGAAGTCCACTCGCATGGCACCTGCCATGTTTCGATGACCGTTCCGGAGCCCTCGACCTGGTCCCTCGTTGAAGCTGGTAGTCATATTTTCCGGGTAAGCCAGGATGATCACCGGCGCTCCGGCATAGCCTTTCCCCTCGAACGCCCCCCCCGCACCTGATTGCGTCTTGAGCTTGCGTTCGCCCAGGCGGCCGCTTGCGTTTGATAGCAACTGGCACGGGATTGACCTGAATCATGATACCCAAATTCTTGGGCGCGTCCGGCGCGCTCATTGCGGCGATCGGCTTCCTGCCGGCGTTCGCGCAAGTCTGTCCACGCAATATGGACGCGCCCAGCGCGCACCTGTCACT
>CAZXQD010000005.1:66719-69179 GCA_964643405.1 uncultured Hyphomonas sp.
CCTGCAGGCCATTGAAAGTGATCTGAGGCCCGCGGCAGCGCGTGCCGCTGTTGCGACCGCTCGCAGCGAGCGTGCGATCGCCGCACTAAGGCCGTCTGATACGGTCAGTCTCGAATTCGAGAACTTCCCGGGTATCGGGCTGGCAGCAGAGATTGACAGCCTTGAGGTGACCGGATCGTTCAGTAGAGTCTGGGAGCGAGGCGGCAAGCGGGAGGCGCGAGCAACACTTGCTGAACGCGGCGTCGAGATCGCCGAAGCCGGCGTCGATATCAGCAAGGCCGATATCGCCTACGAGATTCAGTCCCTCTACGTCGAACTCGCCTTGACGCAGGAACGCGCCTCGCTCGCTGCCGAAAGGCTTGAAGCTGCGCGAGCGGCCGAGGCCCTGATCAACAAGCGGGTCGAAGCCGCACGCGATCCCCTGCTGGCTGGCTCTCGTGCGTCCGCAGATGCGCTCGTGGCCGAAGGCGAACTTGCCCGGCTCACCCAGGACGCAGAGCGCCTTCGGACCGCGCTCGCCGATTTCTGGGGCGGCGCTCCGGATTTTGATGTGGACCTGTGCAGTCTGTCGCCCGATGGCGGTCATGATGAGCATACGCTTGATGTGACCGGCTCGCCCGAGCTTGCGCGTATCGAGGCTGAGCGAAAACAAGCGCAGGCGGCGATCCGGCTGGCACAGACTGACCGGGTTCCAGATGTGACCTGGAGCGCGGGAGTTCGCAAATTCGGAGTGGATGAGAGCCTAGGCGTTCTTGGCGGAATCTCTGTGCCTCTCGGAGCGCCAAAGCGCGCTGCCCCGTATGAACAAAAGGCCAGCGCGCAGGCCCGGCAGTTGGAAGCCGAAGCAGACGCGTTGCGCCAGACCTTGCTGCGCGAAAGTGCAAGGTTTGAACGAACGGCGCTGGGCGCGCTTGACGCGCTCGCCCAACTCGAAGCCGGGCCTCTGCCGGAAGCTGAACGTGCTGTGGCGCTCGCCAATGACGGTTATGCCCGCGGCGCTTTCTCTTACCTCGATGTTCTCGATTCCCAGAGGCTGCTGTTCGACCTTCGCGACCAGCGCCTCGATCTTCTTCGCACCTATCATCTCGCCGAAGCCGCGCTCGCCAGAATCCAGGCGCGCAACCTTCCGGCTGCCCTTCAGGAGCCTAACCCATGAACCGTTCCACATATACCCTTGCCCTCAGTCTCTCAGCCTTGTTGATGGCCGGGCTCATCTCGGCCTGCGGAGCGTCGCCGGCGACCCAGACAGAAGCACACGGCCATGCCGAAGAAGAAGGCAGTCATGGAGATGAGCATGGAGCAGGGGAAAGCGAACCTGAGAAGGGCCCACATGGCGGCCGCATGCTTGAAGAGGGCACATTCGCTCTGGAAGTCACGATCTTTGAGACCGGGGTTGAGCCGCAGTACAGAGTCTATCCGACCTTTGAAGGAGAAGCCGTCGATCCGTCCACGGTGGATTTGACGATTACGCTTTCCCGCCTGGGGGGCAAACAGGACCTGTTCCGCTTCGAGCCAGAAGCCGGGTACCTCAAGGGCGACGGCGTTGTCGGCGAGCCGCATTCATTCGACGTCGCTGTAAAGGCGTCCTACGAAGGTAAGTCATATAACTGGTCATATGAATCCTATGAAGGCCGCACGACCATCGCGGATGCCGTTACAGCCGAAGCAGGTGTGCAGACTGAAGCCGCAGGGCCCGCGCTCATTCGTGAACGGATTGAACTGTCCGGAATGGTCCAACTTACCCCTTCCGCAACTGCAGATGTCCGCGCAGTCTACCCGGGCAGGGTTCTTCGCGTGACTCGAACAGTCGGCGATGCTGTAAAAAAAGGCGACACGCTGGCTGAAGTCGAAAGTTCCAGCAGCCTGCAGACTTACGCCGTGCGCGCGCCGATTTCCGGCACTGTACTTGAGAGGCGCACGAATTCTGGTGACGTGGCAGCCAGCGAACCGCTGTTTGTGATTGGTGACATTGGCGCTGCCCAGGCAGAACTGCATGTGTTCCCCAGAGATGCAGGCCGTATCAAGCCCGGACAGAATGTGGAGGTTCAACTTGCCGGGGGCGACCTCGTCGCCAAGGGAAAAATCGACAGTTTCCTGCCGCTGGCGGAAGCGGGCACACAATCTCTGATCGCACGTGTGGTGTTGCCGAGGGATGCGGGTTTCCGACCGTGGATGCGTGTCACAGCAGCGGCTGATACATCCGAAACGCAGGTCCCGCTCGCTGTACGCGAAAGCGGTCTGCAACGGTTCCGCGACTTTACGGTCGTCTTCGCCAAGTACGGCGAGACTTACGAAGTCCGCATGCTCGAACTCGGCCGGAAAGACGGCGACTTCGTGGAAGTGATCAGCGGTATCGATCCCGGTGAAAACTACGTCACCGAAAATTCTTTCCTCATCAAAGCGGACATCGACAAGTCCGGCGCAAGCCACGATCACTAGGAACCGGACCTATGCTTGAAC
>CAZXQD010000006.1:0-60442 GCA_964643405.1 uncultured Hyphomonas sp.
ACGTTCGGCAAAGCTGTTCCCGGTGGTCAGGCCGTGCTGCGTGCGCGCTTCGATCTCGCTGATGTTTATATCGCGCAATTGTTGCAGAGGCTTGAGGATAGCCGCTTCCTGCGCTTCGGGGCTCATCTTGCCCGCCTTGCCGGCCTTCTTTTCCTTGAGGCCTTCCAGATAGCTGCCGAGCGCTTCGGCGGCTGTGCGTGTAGTCAGAAGGCCGGACACGTTCAGCTTGAACGCCGATTTGTCCTTCAGCTGGCGAACAAGCCAGGCTTTCGGGTCAGGCGTGGCAGCGGCCAACTCCCCCGGCCGGGCGCCCAGCCCGAAGCGGTTCACGGCGATGGCAGCGGCAAGGTCATCCGGCATGTCACACTCCGATCATCACGCCTGTAACGCTTATCGGCGCTCGATCCGTCGCCGGATCCGGAAAAATCAGAGCGCCCGCTCCAGCGCTGCAGCCCACCCGGCCAGCAACCGCGCACGCTGCCCTGGCGCCATCGCCGGCGTAAAGCGTTTTCCCCGCACATCGCGCGCCGCCCAGTCCGCCGCACTCAGCCAACCGAGTTGCATCGCGGCCGCTGCTGCCGCGCCCAGTGCGGTCATCTCCCGGTAATCCGGCCGGAACACCGGCAGGTCGCAGATATCCGCCAGGAATTGCATCAGCCAGTCATTCGCCACCATGCCGCCGTCCACGCGCAGCTCCGCAATCGGCGCGCCGTCTCCTGCAAACGCGGCCAGCAGGTCGTGCGTCTGGTAGGCCACGGACTCAAGGCCTGCGCGCACAAGATGCGCCGCCGTCGCCGCCCGTGTGAGACCTGCAATCACGCCGCGCGCTTCAGCGTTCCAGTGCGGCGCGCCAAGGCCGGTGAAGGCGGGCACCATGTAGACGCCGCCATTGTCCGGCAGGCCAGCGGCCGCAGCTGCGCTTTCATCCGCACGCTGAATGAGTTTCAGGTCATCGCGCAGCCATTTGATGACGGTGCCGGCATTGAAGATGGAGCCTTCCAGTGCCATCGCCGCCGCGCCCGGCAGTGCGTAGCCCATCGTACCCAGCAGCCGGTTCTCTGATGCCGGTTGTTTCGTGCCCGTGTTCGCAACCAGGAATGCGCCCGTCCCGAATGTCACCTTCGCCTGCCCTGGCGCGAGGCAGCCTTGCCCCACAAGCGCCGACTGCTGATCTCCGAGCACGGAGCAGATCGGAATGGCCCGCCCGAACAGCGCCGCATCCGTTTCGCCATAAGCCGCCGCGCTCGGCTTCACCTCCGGCAGCAGCAAACCGGGCACATTCAGCATCTCCCCCATACGCGCACTCCAGCCGCCATCTACGCCGAGGCCCAGCCGGTAGAGCAGCGTGCGCGACGCATTCGTCACGTCGGTCGCGTGAACCTTGCCACCCGTGAGGCGCCACAAAAGGAAGGTATCGACGGTGCCGAAAGCCAGTTCACCCGCATCCGCGCGTGCCCGCTCGCCCGCCACATTGTCCAGCACCCAGCCGATCTTGGTGCCCGAGAAATACGGATCCAGCAGCAGCCCGGTTTCGGCCTGCGCCGGGCCCTCATGCCCCTTAGCCTTCAGCGCCTCGCAGGCCGCTGCCGTCCGGCGGTCCTGCCAGATGATGGCAGGCGCGACGGGCTTTCCGGTCGTCCGTTCCCAGACGAGTGTGGTCTCGCGCTGGTTGGTGATGCCGATCGCGGCGATACGGTCCGCACCGCCCGCCTTGGCGATCACCGTGCGGCACACCGACAGCGTCCGCGACCAGATCTCCTCGCCATTCTGCTCCACCCAGCCATCCGCCGGGTATTGCAGCGCGACCTCCTCCTGCGCGAGCGCCACTTCACCAAACTGGCGATCATAGGCGATCGCGCGGGTCGAGGTCGTGCCCTCGTCGATCACGAGAATGAAATCGGCGGCCATGGAATTTACCCCTTCATCTGCGCGGGATCATAGAAAAACGTCTCGGCGGCAATTCGCTCGCCGCGCCAGCTCTGCCAGGCGACTTCCTCCATCACGCGCTTGCCGCCGCCCTTCGGATGGAAGGTGAACCGCCAGCGGATGATCACCGTATCGCCATCAATGAGCGGCGGCGCGAGGAGTTCGGTCTCCACCCGTTCCATACGGTCGAGTGTCGCCTGTTCCTGCCGGATGAGCACGTCCCGCCCCCGGCGCGGCTCCGCCTGGTTTTCCTGCATCGTCGCATCCTCCGTGTACCAATCACGGATCGCGCCGGCATGATCGCCGCTGAGGACCTGCGCCGTGAAGCGGGCAACGGTTTCACCGGAAGGCATGGCTGGTTTCCGCTTCAGGCCGCAAGGCCAGCCGCTTCGAGCAGCTGCGCAAATCGAAGCGTCGTGCGATCGCCGAACGGAGGACCGATCAGCTGGAATCCGACCGGCAGTCCCGCCCGCGTCCGCGCCACAGGCACCGCCGTCGCCGGAAGTCCGGCATAGGTGGCGATACTCGCCCAGGCGAGTTGGTCGCCATAGGGATAAAGCGCATTGTCAATCGGCAGCTGGCGTTTGGACCAGTCGGGGTCGGTCATGTAGGTAAAAGCGGGCGTCGAGAAAATCGGCGAGATGATGATGTCCGTCTCGTCAAACACGCTCGCCCATTGGCGCGTCGTGGAAAGCTGGTCGTCCTGCAGGGCCATCCAGTCATGCGAATTCATCGGCGCTGCTTGCGGCGTCCCGCGCGAAATGACCGTCATCAGCATGCGGACATAGGCCTCGTTCATGCGCGCAAGGTCCGGGTAGCCTTCGGCAGAGTCCGTCACGCGCACGCCGGCCTTGTCCAGCCCAGCGAGGAAGCCGTCCAGCGCCGCCGACGTATCGGAGTCAATCGGCACGCCCGGCATGGCGCGGATCACACGAACGCGGAAATCCGTCAGCCGGCCATGGCGCGCAGGCGGCAGGTCCAGCTTGTAGCCGGGCGTCTCAGGCCCGGCGATGATGTCCAGCGCCTCGATCAGGTCGCCCACATTGCGCGCCATCGGCCCGACAACGGCGAGCGGCACATCAAGCCCGTCCGTACCCGGAAAGCCATGCCCGCGCAGCGGCACGATACCATAGCTCGGCTTGTGACCGAACACGCCGCACATGTGGGAGGGCTTGCGGATCGAACCGCCGATGTCCGAGCCGATCTCCAGCGGAACCATCCCGGTCGCCAGCGCCGCCGCTGCCCCGCCCGACGAGCCGCCCGGCGAGCGGGTGGGATCATGGGGGTTCAACGTGCGGCCATAGACCGGGTTCTCGGACTGCCAGTCCGCGAGCGCCACCGGCACATTCGTCTTGCCGACAATAACGGCGCCTTCCGCCTTGAGCCGCTTCACGACCACGGCGTCGCGCGGCGCATCCACATTGGCGAACATCTCGAAGCCCCAGGTGGACGGCAGCCCCTCGACATCGTTGGACTCTTTCACGGTCATCGGCACGCCAAGAAGGCGGCGCGGATCGCCCGCCGTCTTCGTCTGGTCGATACGCCTTGCCGTCGCCCGCGCGCGCTCGAAGTCGCGTACGACGACCGCGTTGATCGGCCCGTTCAGCGCCTCAATGCGCGCGATGGCGGCATCACAGGCCTCAAGCGCCGAAATGTTGCCCGCCCGAACGGCCTCTGCCGTAGCGCGCGCGCCGAGTTTCGCCAGATCCGTTATTGCCGAAGCACTCATGGCTTCCTCCCGTTTTGGCGCGGAGCCTAACACGGGGGGCGCGAAGCTCAACGCATCCCGATTTGCTGCATGACGGCATTTGCAAACCATATATGAATCATATACGAACCATCAGGATCAATAAATGGACCTGTCTCATGGGCATTGTGAACATCGACGATGAACTGCACGATCAGGTGCGCAAGGCGAGCGCCGTCACCTTCCGCTCGATCAATGCCCAGGCGGCATACTGGATCCGCATCGGAATGCTGTGCGAAACGAACCCCACGCTGTCCTTCCACGAAGTCATCCAGCGCGAGATGAGCGCCGCCGGCGTCTCGCCGCAGCCCCTTGGCGCCCACGCGGCATGACGAAACAGCCTGAAGAATTGCAACGGATGGCGGCGTCCGGCCGCCTCCTCTCATCCGTGTTCGGACTGATCGACCGGTTCGGCCTGATCGGGATGTCCACCCTCGAGGTCAATGACCACGTCGAGCGGTTCATCATCGATGAGCTGAAATCGCGCCCCTCCAGCAAGGGCCAGTACGGTTTCGCCTATGTGCTCAATTCCTCGATCAACGATGTCGTCTGTCACGGCATTCCCTCGGCCACAGACATTCTTCGCGACGGCGACATTGTGAACTTCGACATCACGCTGGAGAAGGACGGCTATATCGCCGATTCCAGCAAGACCTACATGGTCGGCAACGTGAATACGCCCGCGCGCCGGCTGGTTCGGACGACTTATGAGGCCATGTGGAAGGGCATCCGCGCCGTGCGCCCCGGCGCCACGCTTGGCGATATCGGTTTCGCCATCGACCGCCATGCCAAGCAGGCTGGCTATTCGGTGGTGCGCGAGTATTGCGGCCACGGCATCGGCCGGGAAATGCATGAAGACCCGCAGGTGCTGCATTTCGGGCGCCGCGGGGCCGGCATGGTGCTGAAGCCCGGAATGACATTCACGATCGAGCCGATGCTGAACCAGGGCAGCCGCCAGGTCTTCACTGAAGATGATGGGTGGACCGTGCGCACGCAGGATGGCCGCCTGTCTGCGCAGTTCGAGCACACCGTCGCGGTCACCGACACCGGTGTTCGGGTGCTCACGCTGCGCGAGGACGAGCAACACATGGTGAAGGAAACGGCCAGCGCGTAGGCGCCCGCCTCACCGGCCCTTCGTGCCCCGGTCACCGAACCACCAGAGCGTTGCCGCCGTCGCCGCGAAAGTCGCCGTTTCCACGATGCTCGCCTTCGCCTCCGCTGCGGCGCCGAAGTAAACGAGGATCGTGATCAGCCACAGCAGCAACGTCAGCAAAGGCCGCGTCAGCGCCCGCACGGCATTCACCCATTTGTAGCTATCGCCGATGGCCGCTTCCGCCGCGATTGAAGCGGCAAGGCCCTGCCAGGCGCCCGCCGTGTGCGAGAGGCGTTCCTGCCCGGCGAGTTCGGCTTCTCTCGCCTGCACCTGACGCGTCATGAGCGCCGCCTCGTGCTGCCAGCGCGCCCGTTCCTGCGCATTGTCCTGCCGCCGCTCGACGACGCCTGCAATCCGCCCGATCACGGTGCCCACCAGACCGAATACGCCGCCGCCCGCCGCGCTCGCGGCCAGTCCGATTATATCTGCCATGCGCTGTCCGCCCTCGCATAAGTCCAGGTGGCCGGAATGGGCCGCCGGTCGTGACGAAGGAATGTCCGTCCACGGCCTATGCCGGTGAATCCCAGATCAATGGCCGCCGCCAGAAGTTCATGCCGGTCATGGCCGCGAAGGTTGATGTCCACCGCGATCTTTCGGTGGCGCGAGCGCGCGGCGCCGCCGGCAATATGGTTGCGCACCGCGCAGCGATGACCTGAATTGATCTTCAGCGGCTTGCCCACACGGACCCGCAGCGCTTCGAGCGCATCCAGAAAGGCCGGGTCGTGCCAGTACTCGCCCCGGCAACCCGGCGACGGACACCTGCACGCAAGTTCCCAGGGCTTGAAATGGGGCCAGCGCCAGCTGGGCATGGAAAAGTCTTTGTACGAAGCAATCAGCATTCCGGAAGTATGCATCCGCTGCAGACCCTACCGGAATCGGAAGCTGTGAATTCTTGTCCGCCCCAAGCGGCCCCGCCATGGAGAGCCCTCACTACGCGGATGTATCGATTGTGTTTTTCGCCCCGCCGCGCAGCGCCAACATTTTCTTCCACGGGCGCCGGAAACCCCCATTCCTGTTGCACAACGCAAAACTTGCGCAACACGCCTCCGGCGGAGGTTAGACTTGGGCTCTCGCCTGCATACCCGAACGCCGCAAGGCGCTCATGGCGGCGTTCCCCTCCGCCGAGAGCCAGCGAGAGAAGATCGATATCAAATGATAAAAATGAGAATGGATGAGAAAGATTCGACACCAGATGTGCAAAGCCTGAGACAGGTTGAGGCCATCTGGAAACGCAAACAGGCAACTTGCGCCTATGGCAAACAGCGCTTCGGCACAAGAAAACCCCGCGCCGTCAGGGCCTTATGCCATCGACCCCCAAAGCTTGTGCGGAAAAGCGAAAGGGCCAACGCATGCGATGGCCCCTCACTTGTTCCCGGATTGGCTTAAGCAGTGACCGTCTGCTTGCGGACGAACCCGAGGCCCTTCGCCAGGGCCGCGCGGGAGTCTTCATACTCGCGCACGAGCTGGTCCACGAAAACCTGTGTCGGCATGCGCGACTTGATCGCGCCAATGCCCTGCCCGCAGCCCCAGATGTCTTTCCAGGCTTTCGCTTCGGTGTTCCCGCCCGAGCCGAAGTTCATCTTGGACGGATCGCTTTCCGGCAGGTTGTCCGGATCAAGCCCTGCAGCGATGATCGAAGGCTTCAGGTAGTTGCCGTGCACGCCTGTAAAGAGGTTCGAATAGACGATATCCTCAGCGCCGTATTTCACGATGGCGTCCTTGTAGCCTTCCATCGCGTTGGCTTCATCGCAGGAGATGAAAGCCGAACCGATATAGCCCATGTCGGCGCCCATCGCGAGCGCCGCCGCTACGGCGCCGCCGGTGGCGATGGAGCCGGAGAGTGCGAGCGGGCCATCAAAGAACTCGCGGATTTCCTGGACCAGCGCGAAGGGCGAAAGTGTGCCCGCGTGGCCACCCGCGCCGGTACACACCGCGATGAGACCGTCAGCGCCCTTCTCGAGGGCCTTCTTTGCAAACCAGGTGTCGATCACGTCGTGAAGCACGATCCCGCCATAGGAATGGATGGCATCATTCACATCCGTGCGCGCGCCAAGCGAGGTGATGATCACCGGCACCTTGAATTTCACGCAGGCCTCGATGTCATGGTCGAGGCGGTTGTTGGTCTTGTGGACGATCTGGTTCACCGCAAACGGCGCGGCGGGACGGTCCGGGTTCTTGACGTTGTATTCGCCGAGTTCGTTGGTGATGCGGTCCAGCCACTCATGAAGGACCGGGCCAGGGCGCGCATTCAGCGCCGGGAAGCTGCCGACGACGCCGGCCTTGCACTGGGCGATCACCAGGTCCGGGTTCGAGATGATGAACAGCGGCGAAGCGATCACCGGGATGCGCAGGTTCTGCAGGACGGGTGGCAGGGCCATAGGACAGGTCTCCAAGGGAAAAGTTCCGGAGCAGAACTTAGCCTTGGGCCGCCCATGAGCAAGCCTTACGCAGGGAGAAGCCCCAGTTGGCCCGGATCAGTGGACGTCCCGGCTGCTGCTTGCGTGTTGGCGCAGCGGGCCCGATCTGACGGCGATCTGATCGGCGATGCTGGCCGGCATGCCTGCCACGCTGCCGCGGGCAAGGTCCGCGCCGACCTGTCCGGCAGTGACGCCGCCTTCGGCGAAGGTGCGTCCGCTGACCAATATGATGACCTCACGGCCGCGGCAGGCGTCACGGCAGGCCGCAATGGTCTCAGCGAGCGCCGACAACGCGCCGGTGCGCGGCATCGCGTCCGACAGGGCAATGACGATCGCGGCAGGCTGGAAGGCCCGGCACTCGGACGCCAGAGCCGAATCGGTTTCAGGGAATGCAAACTCCGTCGACCAACCTGCATCCGAGAAGGCATCGGCCATCAGGCAGGCGCCCAGCATGTGTTGCTCACCGGGCGCTGCAACCACCAGCACTTTCGCTTCGCCGGGCAAGACGTAGCGAGGGGCAATTTCAGGGCGGGGCAAAACGCGGCTGGCGAGACGCAGGACGCCAAGCCCGATGGTGACGTCCAGTTCCGTGAAGTCGTCGCTGAGCCAACCATCACCCATCGCGCGCGCGGCCGGTTCGAGCACACCTTCAATGAGAAGATCGGCCGGCCATCCGCGGGCCACCAGATCCTGCATCACATGTGTAAGCGCCTCCTCGTCGCCTTCGAGCGCAAGGCGGGTGACTTCGGGCACTTGCGACTGCAGGCGCGACATCGCCTGCAAGCCGTAATGCCGCGACATCTGTTCGTCCGGTGTCCGGCGGAGGAGTTTCATGTCCCACCCCGCGAACATGCGGCCGGGGATCAGCGTCTTCTTGAGAACTTCGATCGAGCAATGGCGCGGGTCGCGGCGGATCGACGTCCAGACTTCCTCCATGGCGTCGGGCGGGCCTTCGAGAGACTGGAGGTAATGTCCTTCCTCGTAGACGAGCATGCCGGTTATGCCGAGGGCGCGATTGCGTCGCTGGGAGGCCCGGATCAATTTCCCAAGTTCAAAGTCAGTCGGCGGCTGCAGGGCGATGCTTCGGTACAGCAGGCTGCTCATCACATTTGCGGGCGAAACCAGATTGGCAGTTTGCAGCATCAGTCTTCCTCGCGGCACCGCAAGGAAAGGATGCACAAGTGACCCGCCGCAACGGACAATACCGTTGAATGTGGACCGGATGTGCGGAGTGATCCCCGCCTGCGGACCAGCAGACAGAACGCCGAAGTCCTGAGAGCCAGATTAAGGAGAAGGTCTTTCGAAAGCGCCGCAACGTCAATCGCAAAACCGTGCTGCGGCGCGGAAATATTTCGGCAGGAGGTTGTGCTCAGCCTACCCTCGCACTCGCACCGCCATCGACCGGGAGGATCACGCCAGTGATGAACCGCGCTTCGTCGCTCGCCAGAAAGAGCGCAGCATGCGCGGTGTCCCAACCGGAGCCCATGAACCGCATCGGCACGCGCGCGGCACGTTCGGCGCGGAGTTCCTCTTCGGGAATGCCGCGCATTTTCGCGATACCGCCGATGGCCATGGGCGTATCCATCAGGCCAGGCGTGATGGCGTTGACGCGAACCCCGCGCGAGGCGCCGGCCATCGCGGCGCTCTGCGTCAGGCGGTTCAGGCCAGCCTTGGAGACTTCATACGAAAGTTGGTGGCCACCGGCGATGGAGGCGAGCGAGGAAATGTTGACGATGGACCCACGCTGGCGCGCGAGCATGCCGGGCATGACGGCTCTGGTGAGCAGGAAGGCGCTTTTCAGATTGATGCGAAGCGTGCGGTCGAAGGCGTCCTCGCTGACCTTGTGTGCGGGACCATCTCTCGCATCACCGATGCCGACATTGTTGACGAGAATATCCGGCGGTCCGAATGCCGCGTCACAGGCGGCGGCAATGGCGGCGGCGCCTTCGGCAGAGGCGACATCTGCCACGCAAAGATGCGCCGCGCCGCCTTCGGCGATGATGTCGTTCACTGTCAGCTGGCCGCGCGCTTCGTCGCGGTCGACACAAAGCACTTTTGCGCCGGCGCGGGCAAAGAGAAGCGCGATAGCCTTGCCGTTGCCAATGGTTTCGCCGGGCGCCTGCCCGGCCCCGCTGACGATCGCGATCTTTCCGGCGAGGCGCCCGGTAACAGGCGCGCCGCTCACTTGGCGAGGTCCGGGTCGAGGGTCAGGTCATCGTCGAGCTGAACGCCGAAGGAGTTCAGCATCATCGAAACCTGCGTGTACTGACCAACGGTCATCACGAGATCCATCCTCTGCTTTTCGGTCAGTGAAGAAAGCTGCGCCCAGGTCTTGTCCGTGATGAAGGCGTCGGATGTCAGCTCGTCGGTGGCGCGCAGGAGCGCAGCGTCGATGGCGCTCCAGCCAGGCGCATCCGGGCCCTTCTTGATCCGGGCGATCTCTTCATCGGTGAGGCCGCACTGCTTGCCGATGCGGACATGCTGCGCCCATTCGTAGCCGGACTTCCAGTTGAAACCGGCACGCAGGATGACGAGTTCGCGCTCACGCGGGGCAAGGCTGTTGTAATCGGAAAGGATATAGCCGCCCCACCGCATGAAGGACTTGTACGCCTTCGGCGCGCGGCCAAGCGTGCGGAAGATGTTGAACACCGGACCACGCCCGAACTGGGCGGCGAGCGCTTCCTTCTGCTCGGCGCTCATGTCCGCATCCGCGAGGGGCTGTATCCTGGGGGCCTTGAGCCGCATCTTCCTGTTTCCTCCGTTTTTTCTGTTGCGGAGGATTAAAGGCCGGTCTGGCGCAGGCAGCAAGCCCCGTCGGATCAGGAGGCTGGCGGGCCGAAGATGGGCGTATTGTTCCGGTCAAGCGCGGCGGCGCGGGTGCGGGCAGGATCTGCGGCGGCCGTGTCGATGGCGGTGATCGTCGCGGCGTCGGCGATACCTGTGACCGGCAAGCCATTCTCCTGCTGGAAGGCGACGACGGCGCGTCGTGTGCCCTGCCCGAAGATGCCGTCCACACCGCCGGTGGAGATGCCGAGGGTTTCGAGATCTTCCTGCAGCGCCCGCACGCGGTCACCCTTGCTGCCGGCCTGCAGCGGCTTGAGCGAAGGCGTGGTGGGCGCAGGTTCCGGCGCAACGTTCTGCGGGGACTGGGTGACCGACAGCGCCGTATTGGTCCAGAGGATGCGGAGGTCTTCGTGGTTGGACGCGGCGGTGTCGTTCGGGTTGCCGCGATTTACGCCGCGCGAGACTTTCACGGCGTCGTTCAGGTCAGCGTAAGCATTGAGCCCGTTGGTCTTCCAGAAGGCGGCGGCGACTTCGATGGACTTGGTGAGATCGCGTTTGATGATGTCCGGATCGTTCGCGAGATCGATGCCCGCGGCTTCGCCATACTTGGTGTAGTTGTAGCGGCCGGTGAGCTGGATGAAACCTCGGCCACGGAATTTCCAGCCATCACCTTCCTGCGTGTTGCCGAGATCAGCGCGGCCGCCATAGACGGTGTTGGCGATCAGCTCCGGCTTGCGCGCGTGTTGTTTTGCAAGTTCCGGATTGCGGCGATAATGGCGGAAGGTCTTGATCAGGCCTTCGGCGGAATAGTTGAAGCCTTCTTCGGTGTATTTGAGCCAGCCCGTTTCAACCAGGCCCTGCCCGAAGAAATGGCCAAGGCGGAGCGGCGTGTAGATGTCGTAGCGTTCGAGCGTCGGCCAGGAATCGATGATGGCTTTGATGTAGCGGCCCTGCGTTCCGAGCTGGAGGATGTCCCAGCCGTTCCGACCCGGCAGCAGCTTCGCGATCTTGTCGAGGTCGATATCCCCGACACCATTGATAGTGACGACTCTTGCCATGAACTGCCCTCCCGCCTGGCCTCTTTGTGCCACGCCTTGAAGGCAGACCCTACACGGATTTGAGTCGAAAGCGTGACAGCCGGGCGGTAAAGCCGGGTCAGTCGTCCTTGCCGGACTTGCCATCGAGGAGGCCGCCAGCGAGAAGGCCTGCAAGCGCGGCGATGATCAGTGTCTTGGCTGAGCCACCGCCGACAGCAAGACCGGTGAGCGTGCCGAGCGTTGCTTTGTGGCGGGCGTCAGCGACTTCCTTTGCACGCTCTTCTTCGGCTTTCGCGGCGCGCATGCCGAACAGGTAGACAAGGCCCGCAAGGCCGACGAAACCGAGAGCGACGGCGCCGAGCGCAGCCCAGGTGCTCATGTGCTGCGACAGGAAGAATGCCAGCGAGCCGACGGCAAGGATATAAGCCGTGGCAAGGAAGAGGACGGCAACGAGCGTGTAGCCGAGCCCTTTTGCCTTGCGCGACACGGCGCCGCCCACATCCATGGTGGCGGTCGACATGAGCGCGGTGAGGATTGGCAGGATGCGCATCGCGCCGGATTACTTGTTGCGCAGGAGGAGCGACACGAGGAAGCCCACGCCGAAAGCGACGAGCAGCGTCTGGAGCGGATTTTCGCGGGCCGTCTCGACGACCTTCTTCTCTGCAGCGACGGCCTTTTCCTTGATGTCGCTGGCAATCGCGCGCAGCTCTGCAAGCACTTCCTCGGCAGCTTCACCGGAGAAGATGTCAGCGATTGCCTCTGCTTTGGTCTCGGCCTTCTTGCCGAGCGCGCTCATGATTTCATCCGTTTCGGCGCGTAGCGCTTCGAGGCGCTCCTCAAGTTCGCGGGTCGCCTTGTCGGCAGCAGCTTTGGCGCGTTTGGACGTGTTGGAAGCGTCGGACATCTGGGATCACCTTTGTATCAGCGGCTATGCGACGGCCGGAGGGCCGGGGCACCGCGAGGCTGGGTTTTGCTTACGCGGGAATGCTGAAAGCTGAATGTAAATCACGGTTCAAATTGCTTGCGCCACCTGATTCACTCAGGCGGCGAAGCAACAACGCAGCAACATGAAAAAGGTTTCAGCCGCGCCCCATGCGCGCGCGAAGCATCTCCAACCAGGCCTGCTGGCGGTGGACCATGGAGACCAGATCGCTCGGATCGCCCTGCTCGATCAGCCGGTCGAGCCAGAGACCAAGCACATTCGCCTGCGAGTCTATCCAGTCACAAACAGGACCACTCACCGGCATCGGGGAGGAAACGCCGCCGGGAGGGTTGTGGGGACTGGCCGGACAGGTCCGGCAGATTCCCGTCGGTTCGGAGGCATCGGCGGGCGCCGGGGAAGCAGCGCGGAGGGCTTCAACATCGACATGACGGGACGGGCGCATGGCTTGGTCTCCAGATTTGCGAATAGTTCTCAATCGCAGAATCTGGCCGCCGCGTCAACCGGGCAGACGCGGTGTCGCGGTGTCCCAAAGGAAACGGTTCACAAATCACCCGCGAATGCCCTAAATCCCGCGCCATGGCAGACGACATCCTCCCCTTCAGTTCCGCATTTCCCGAAGCCACCGAAGCCGACTGGCTGCGCGAGGTCGAAAAGGCCTTGAAGGGCAAAGGCCCCGAGACGCTGACCCGCAAGACGGCGGATGGCCTCGGCATCAAGGCCCTTTACCGCGAGAGCGACTTTGCCGCCGGGCATGATCCGCTTGGCGTGCCGGGAATCGCACCCTTCCTGCGTGGGAAGACCGCGGCGCCGGACAAGTGGCTGCCCTGGGACATAAGGCAATCCTTTGCCCACCCGTCTGCGGAACAGACAAATGCGGAAATCCTTCGCGATCTGGAGCGGGGTGTTTCGTCGGTCGAGATCGCCCTCGACCCGGCCGGCAAGGCGGGCGCGCAGATTACCGAGGCGGCAGACTTTGATGTGGCACTGGCGGGCGTGCGCGCCGACTTTGCAGGCGTGGCGCTGGATCATGTGACGTCGCCCGGCGCGCCGGCGGCGGCGCTGCTGGGCCTCTGGGCGGAGAAGCAGGAGAATGCCGGCGCGCTGAAGATCGACTTCAACATGGACCCTCTGGGTGCATTGGCACGGACGGGCACTTTGGCGGGCGGACTGGACGCAGCGTTCGCGAGGCATGGCGCGTTGGCAAGCGCGCTCGGCGCGAAATTCCCCATGGCAGGGCTGTTCCGCATTGACGCACGGATGGTGCACGAGGCGGGCGGATCAGAGGCACAGGAACTGGGCGCGCTGATCGCCTCGGCCATCGATACGCTGCGGCGGCTGGACGGGCACACGGACACCTCGAAGATTGCCGCGAACTTCACCTTCGCCCTGTCGCTGGACGCGAATTACGGCATCGGCATTGCGAAGCTGCGCGCGGCGCGGCGGCTTTGGGCGCGCTGCCTTGAGGCGCTGGGGCTTGAGGCCTCGCCGATGCGCCTTCAGGGCGTCACGTCGCTGCGTATGCTGACCAAATATGATCCGTGGACGAACATGCTGCGCGGGACGGCAGCGGCGTTTGCGGGCGCAGTGGGCGGAGCGGACATATTGACGGTGCGCGCGTTCAACGAAGCGCTCGGCCTGCCGGAAGAACTTGGCCGCCGGATTGCGCGCAACACGCAGATCATCGCAATGGAAGAAAGCCAGCTGGGCCGTGTAGCCGACCCCACCGGCGGGGCATGGTTCACCGAGACCTTGGCGGACGATCTTGCAAAGGCGGCGTGGGCGGAGTTCCAGCGGATCGAGGGCGAAGGCGGCTTTGCCGCGTCGCTGATGGCCGGGGCGTTCCAGGGGCGCGTCGCGGCCGTGCGCGAGGCGCGGGCGAAGGATATTGCCCGGCGCAAGATTCCGGTGACGGGCGTCAGCGAGTATCCACTGATCGAGGAAATCGCTGCGCCGATGGCGGACGTCGAAACGCCGACGCCGCGCACGGGTTTCTCGGCGGCGGGTATCCAGCATTTCGTGAAGACGGCGATTGCGAGCGGCGCGGATTCGTCTGCCCCTGCCCTTGAACCTATCCGGCTGGCGGCGCCGTTCGAGGCGCTGCGCGATGCGGCCGCGAAGGCAAATCGTCCGCCTGCGGTGTTTCTGGCGACGCTGGGGAGCCTTGCGGAGTTTACAGCGCGAGCCGACTTTGCACGCAACCTGTTTGCCGCGGGCGGCATCATCTCGAAGGAGCCGCCTGTGCCGCCGAAGACAGCCGCCGAGCTGACGGCGGCGTTCAAGGCGTCCGGTTGCCGGATCGCCGTGCTATGCAGCACGGACAAGAATTATGAAGCCGACGCGGCGGGCGCCGCCGAGGCGCTGAAAAAAGCGGGCGCCCAGCGCGTCTGGCTCGCGGGCAAGCATGAATGCGCGGGCATTGACGCCAACATCTTTGCGGGCGCCGATGTGGTACACCTTCTCAAACTTGCCCATGCCGAACTCGGAGTGGCCCAATGACCAAGTTTCCTGATTTCACGAAACTCGCGCTTGAGACCCCGGCCGTGAAGGCGGGGAAGCCGAAGCTGGGCGAGGCCTGGGAGACGCCGGAAGGCATCGCGGTGAAGACCGCGTTCACGGCAGCAGACCGCGCGGGGCTGGATTTCGTCGACGACTATCCGGGCCTGACGCCGTTTGGCCGGGGCCCCTACCCGACGATGTATACCAACCAACCCTGGACGATCCGTCAGTATGCGGGCTTTTCCACGGCAGAGGACTCCAACGCTTTCTACCGGCGCAACCTTGCCGCCGGGCAGAAAGGCCTGTCGGTGGCGTTCGATCTGGCGACGCACCGGGGTTATGATTCCGACCATGTGCGTGTCTCCGGTGATGTCGGCATGGCGGGCGTGGCGATCGACTCGATCTATGACATGCGCACGCTGTTCTCCGGCATTCCGCTGGACCAGATGTCCGTGTCGATGACGATGAACGGCGCGGTCCTGCCGATCCTCGCGCTCTATATCGTGGCCGCCGAGGAACAGGGCGTGCCGCCGGAGAAGCTGGCGGGAACGATTCAGAACGACATTCTGAAAGAGTTCATGGTGCGCAACACCTATATCTATCCGCCGAAACCCAGCATGCGGATCATTTCGGACATCTTCGCTTATACGAGCCAGAAGATGCCGAAGTTCAACTCGATCTCGATTTCCGGCTATCACATGCAGGAAGCGGGCGCGACGGCGGACCTGGAGCTTGCCTACACGCTGGCGGACGGCATCGAGTACATCCGCGCAGGCGTCGCTGCGGGGCTGGATGTGGACGCGTTTGCGCCGCGCCTGTCGTTCTTCTGGGCCATCGGCATGAACACGTTCATGGAAGTCGCCAAGATGCGCGCGGCGCGCCTGATCTGGGCGAAGCTCGTGAAGGAGAATTTCAATCCGAAGTCTGACAAATCGCTCAGCCTGCGGACGCACTCGCAGACCTCCGGCTGGAGCCTCACCGCACAGGACGTTTACAACAACGTGATCCGCACCTGTCTTGAGGCCATCGCGGCGGCGGGCGGGCAGACGCAATCTCTGCATACGAACAGCTTTGACGAAGCCCTCGCCCTACCCACGGACTTCTCGGCCCGCATCGCACGCAACACGCAGATCCTGCTGCAGCAGGAAGCGGGCGCCTGCCAGTCGATCGACCTGTTCGGCGGCAGCTATTATGTCGAGCGCCTGACGCATGACCTCGCCGCCAAGGCGCTGAAACATATCGCCGAAGTCGAAGCGATGGGCGGCATGGCAAAGGCCATCGAGGAAGGCCTGCCGAAGCTGCGCATCGAGGAAGCCGCCGCCAATACGCAGGCCCGCATCGATAGCGGCACGCAGACTGTCGTGGGCGTGAATAAGTTCCTGCTGGACGAGGAAGAAGAAGTTCCGGTGCTGAAGGTGGACAACGCCGCCGTGCGCCGGATGCAGCTCGAGAAGCTGGCGCGGCTGAAGGCCGAGCGCAACGGCGCCGAGGTCGAGGCGAAGCTGAATGCGATTGCGGCGGCGGCGGCGAGCGGCAAAGGCAACCTGCTCGCGCTTGCGGTGGATGCCGCGCGCGCCAAGGCCACGGTGGGCGAGATTTCGGAAGCCGTGGAGCGCAGCCAGGGCCGGCACAGCGCCGTGATCCGCTCGATCAAGGGCGTGTATGGCGGCGGCGTGAAGGGCAATGACAAGGCGGAATATGCGAAGGAACTTGCCGCCAATTACGTGAAGGCCAACGGGCGCAAGCCGAAGATCTATATCGCGAAGATGGGCCAGGACGGGCACGACCGGGGGCAGAAAGTGGTCGCCTCCGCGCTGATGGACCTTGGCTGGGACGTCGAGATCGGCCCGCTGTTCCAGACGCCGGAAGAAGCCGCGCGGGATGCGCGCAAGGCGGGCGTGGATATCGTCGCCGCTTCGTCGCTGGCCGCCGGCCACCTGACGCTGGTGCCGGAACTGAAACGCGCGCTCGGCAACGAAGGCGCGGCGAATGCGCGGATCATCGTGGGCGGCGTTATCCCGCCGCAGGACTTCGACGCCTTGCGCACGGCCGGCGCCGCCGCCATCTTCCCTCCGGGCACCGTGATTGCCGACAGCGCGATTCGCATGCTCGAATTGCTGGACGGCAAGACTGATCCGGCCCTGACGGCAGCGGAATAGGAACCAGCGCATGATCCTCACGACCACCTCGTCCATCGAAGGGCGCAGCATCACGGCCTACAAAGGTGTTGTTTGCGGAGAGGTCGTCATCGGGGCGCACCTGGGCAAGGATATCCTCGCGAGCTTCACGAATCTCGTGGGCGGGCGGTCGGAATCCTATGAGAGCACGCTGCGCGAGACGCGCGACGATGCGATCCGGGAGATGATCGAAGAGGCAACGAGACTGGGTGCCAACGCGATTGTCGGCATCAAGTTCGACTATGGCGTCGTGGGCCAGCAGGGCTCGATGATGATGGTGGCGGTTTCCGGCACGGCCGTCGTGGTCGCGTGAGCGCCTTTGACCTGATTGCGCCGGGCGCCGAGGACTTTCTGGCGTGCGCGGAAAGGTGCTTTGCGGACCTCCCGGAATTCATGCGCAAGGCGGCGGGCGATGTGCGCATCCTCGTGATGGACTATGCCGAGGACGCCCTGCTCGACGATATGGAGATTGACGACCCGCTGGACCTGACCGGCCTCTATGTGGGCGTGCCGCTGACAATCGAGAGCGTAACGCAGCCGACCATTGAGCGTCCGCTGATCTATCTCTACCGCCTGCCCATCCTGTTTGAATGGGCGCAGCGCGGGGACACGACGATTGAAGAACTTGTGACCCACGTATTCATCCACGAACTGGGCCACCATTTCGGCTGGTCGGACGAAGAGATCGACGCAAAGCTGGACGAGGAGTGATCTTCTGTTTTCCCGTTTGCCGGTTTGGCCTATGAAAGACGACGTTAATGGCCACAGTGGGAACAACGGACATGGCAGACACTTCGGAACTGGATGGCCTGGGCCTAGCGGAACTTGTCCGGACACGGCAGGTTTCACCGTCCGAGTTGCTGGAGGCAGCAGTGAGCCGGGCCGAGGCAGCGCAGGCACGGGTGAACTGTTTTGCGGCGCTGTATCCCGATCTGGCGCGCGAGCAGATTGCGAAGGGCGGGCTTGAGGGGCCGTATGCGGGCGTGCCGTTTGTGACGAAGGACCTGGCGGTGGGTGTCAAGGGCGCGCCGCTGACGGGCGGCAGCCGCGCCTACAGGGATGTAGTGTGTACGGATGATACGACGCTGGTGAAGCGGTATCGCTCGGCGGGCCTTGTGTTCTTTGGTTCGACCACCACGCCGGAATTCGGGCTGACACTGACGACCGAGTCTACACTGTATGGCCAGACGCGGAATCCCTGGGACAGGACGCGCATTGCGGGCGGATCGTCTGGCGGCGCGGCGGCAGCGGTGGCGGCGGGCGTACTTCCGGTGGCGCAGGCGAGTGATGGGGGCGGCTCGATCCGCATTCCGGCTGCGTGCTGCGGCGTGTTCGGGCTGAAGCCGTCGCGCGGGCGGATTCCGATGGGGCCTTCACGGACGGAGGGCTGGAATGGTTTGTCCACGGTGCATGTGGTGAGCCGGACGGTGCGTGACAGCGCTGCCCTGCTGGACCTGACGCATGGGCCGGAGACGGGCAGCCGCTATATCGCCACACCGCCGGTGCGGCCTTACCTCTCCGAACTTGACCGCGACCCGAAGCCGCTGCGCATCGCGCTGTGGCGCACGGCGCCGAATGGCACCAAACCGGATGCGGAGTCAGCGGCCGGGCTGGCCGCTACGGCGAAGCTTCTCGAAAGCCTAGGACATGTCGTCGTGGAGGCCGGGCCTTTGCTGGACGGCGAGGCATTGGGCAAGGCCGGGCTGTTCACGATTTCCGCCAACATCGCGGCGCAACTGGACGAGCATGGCGCGGCGCGCGGCCGTCCGGTTACGGAGGATGAGATCGAGCCGGTGACGGCGGGTATGGTGCGGCTGGGACGCACGGTGCCGATGATGGAACTCGCGAAAGCGAACAATGCGTTTATCACGGCGGCGATCCAGTACGAGCATTTCCTTGATGCGGGCGGGTTCGATCTGACCCTGTCTCCGACAATCCATCGTGCGCCGGACCCGCTGGGCACGATGGCGCTGACAGCGGACCCGCAGAAGATGGGCGAAGCGATCTTCGGGTTTGCGCCGCACTGTGCCGTGTTCAACCATACGGGCGCGCCGGCGATGTCTGTGCCGCTACACTGGACGGCGCCGACAGCGACCGCGCCGGGAGGCCTGCCGATCGGCATGATGTTCGGTGCGCGCTTCGGGCAGGAAGGCTTGCTGCTGGCGCTGGCCGGACAGCTGGAACGCGCGGCGCCCTGGGCGCATCGCAAGCCGCCGGAATGGGTGGGTTGAGGATGGACGCGCGGAAGTGGTACGCTGGCGGTTGCCATTGCGGCGCAGTGCGCTTCGAGGTCGAACTGCCGCAGTCCTTCGAAGTGGAGGACTGCAACTGTTCGATGTGCGCGATGAGCGGCAATATCCATGTGATCGTGCCGTCCAGCAGGTTCCGTCTTGTTCAGGGGGCGGACAATCTGGCCGAGTATACGTTCAATACCGGCCGGGCGAAGCATCGCTTTTGCCAGACTTGCGGCATCAAGAGTTTCTATGTTCCACGTTCAAATCCGGACGGCTATGCCGTGACGTGGCGGTGCCTTGACGATTGGCAGGCGCTGGATGTGACGGTCACCCCGTTTGACGGGCAGAACTGGGAAGCAAACGCCGGGCGGCTGGCGCACAAGTCCAAGGACTAGTTCGGGCCGGGTTCCGGCGGCGCATCCCGGCGTTCGTCGCGCCGCTCGCGCCACTTCTCCAGACGCTCACCACGTTTGCCGCGCTTCTCCATGTTACCGGACATGATCTTGGCGACCAGGGCGCGCTGATCGGCGTTAAGCTCGTCCAGCCCCTCCAGCATCCGATCAGAGACCTTGTCGCGGGCGATCCGGTCTGCTTCGCGCAGGCGCGCCAGCGCAGCGCGGACGGTCGCATCATCATATGGCTCGGCCCGGAGGGCGTCGACGAGCCCGCGTTCGGCCTCGCGCCGGGCCATCATGGCTTCGCGGCCGGCCTCGAAACTTTCGCGCATCAGGTTGCGAACGCCTTCCCGCTCGCTTTTGGTCAGTTCGAAACCGGGCTTCTGACCAACGGGTGGACGGCCGTGGTCGAAACCTTTCGGCGCTTTCAGGAAGATGCCCGCCAATAGACCGATCAGCACGAGATTGCCGAGTACGGACAATGTCAGCCAGAACGGGAAACGCCGGACCTGCGGTTGTTGATCGCTCATTCGCCAAGTTCCTCAGCAAACGCTGCCGGATCATAGCCCAGCGCGTGTTCTAGAACAGTTGCCAGTTCGTCCGTTTCGCTGGCGGCGCTGGCAGTAGGGGCCACCATCACGCCCATGAACAGACCGGCCGCAAGCGCCGCAAACCCGCTGGCCGGCGCCCACGGGGCGAACTTCGGCAGGCGGAAGCCGCCGGAGGCACGGCGCGGTTTTGGCGCCGAGGCGACCAATACTTCGGTCAGCGAGGCGGAGGGAATGATTTCCGGCATCCGGGCGAGCGCGGCGTCCAGTGCGCGTGCTTCGGCCAGGGCCTGTGCAAAGCGCTGCGGTTCCGCCGCGAGCAAGGCCCGGGCGGCGGCGCGTTCGGCTTCCGGGTAGGCTGACGGATCAGCCCCCCAGGCTTCGATGAGTTCAAACAGACGGTCTTCGGTCATGCGCTGGTTCTCCCTTCCAGCAATTGTGCGCGCAAGGTGCGTCGCGCGCGGGCGAGAAGGCTTTCGAGGGCCTCCACACTGATTTCAAGAATTTCCGCCGCCTCAGCCTGCGAGTGTCCTTGCAAGGCGCACAGGGTCAAGGCGGCGCTCTGGCGTTCCGGCAGCGCAGTGATCGCGCCTTCGATGGCCGAGACGCGCTGAGCCTGATCAAGCGCCTCATGGGGAGCAAGACGGGTGTCGGCCTGGTCCGGCAACTCGCCGGGCAGCGCTTCCTTCCGCTTGCGCAGACGGTCATAACAAAGGTTCAGCGCGACCCGGTGTAGCCAGGTCGAGAACTTGGCACGCGGCTCCCAGCCGGGCAGCGCCTTCCAGGCGCGGAGGAAAGTTTCCTGTGTCACGTCTTCGGCCTCTGCGCGGTCTGCGAGCATGCGGGTGGCCAGCCCAAGGACACCCGGGCTGTAGCGGTTGACAAGGGCACGTACCGCAGCCGGATCGCCCGCTGCGGCACGTGTGATCTGGTCAAGGTCAGATGTGAAAGCCACGTAGCGGCATCTATCCGATTCCGGGCCGGAGACCCGATAGCCAATCGCAGGGAGGATGCAATCGCCACATCATGGCTCCGGCCCGGCTCAGGGGTGCTTATTGGTCGGCCGGCTTGTCCCGCCATTTGCCGCGTTTCTCCTTCATCTTGGCTTTGGCAGCTTCCCGCTCGGCAGCGGTGATATTGCCGTCGCCGTCGGTATCGACCTTTGCGAACGGCTCAAGGCGATGGGCGACATACTCGGCCTGGTTCCAGCGGCCGTCGCTGTCTGTATCAGCGGCGGCGAAGCGTTCAGCCGATTTTTCGGCCATCTTGTCCTCGCGCTCAGCCTTCTTCGCCTTCCAGGCTTCAGCCTTGGCCGGGTCCAATTCTGCCTTTGGCTTGCGCGGCTCCTTGCCGTCCGCCTTCTCGGCCCATTTCGCCTTCATTTCGGCGCGGTGGGCTTCATGGGCAGCCTTCAGTTCTTCCTGCGTCAGGAAGCCGTCAGCGTTTGTATCCGACTTGCCAAAGGATTCGATCGCCTGCAGCTCGACTTCGGCGCGGGTAATTGTGCCGTCGCCATTGGTGTCCATCTGCTCGAAATGCTTGCCGCCTTTGTGGCCACCGGCTTGGGCGATCATGGGAACAGCCAGCGCGAGTGTCAGCGCCGAGGCTGCGGCGAGAGTGAGTTTCTTCATGGTGAGCTCCTTGTTGATCCCAGCGCTGATCAAACGGGGGGCGCTCAGGATTCCGTCGCCGGAAGGTGCAATTTTTCAGCAGCGAGGGCGTGGACCCTTGATTTTACAGCAGTCAGGCGCTCTTCGAGGCCTTCGAAATCGTCCTCTCCGGCTGCGCGGCACATCCTGGCCTTGAGACCTTGGGGCATCTCTGCGTCCACCGGTTCGGTCCCGATGGCGAGGCGCTGCAACTGCTGCATGGCAGACAGAAGGTTAAGCGCAGCGCGCAGGAAGCACCAGTCGCCGCTGTCGGCGCCGTCCGCGTCGGCAAGACCGGACAGCGCCATGGCAGTGTTCGGCCGCACCAGGTCGGGCCGTGCCCGAAGCAACATTTCCTGCTGCGCCATGAACTCGATATCGATGAGGCCGCCGGGCGCTGTCTTGAAATCCCATAGTCCGTGTCCGGGCTTTTCCCGGTAAAGCGTCTGGCGCATGTCGGACACATCCGCTGGTATCTGCTTGCGGCGCGGACTGCGGGCGCGGGCGCAGATGGCATCGGCGCCCACCTGGCACACGTCTTTGCCGAGCGCGGCGTCACCGGCCACGAAACGCAGGCGGGTCAATGCCATGTGTTCCCAGGTCCATGCCTCTTCGTTCTGATAATGGCGGAACGCTTGAAGACTGACGGCGACGGGGCCGGCGCGGCCCGAAGGACGGAGGCGCATGTCGACCTCGTAGAGGTCGCCTTCGGCGGTCGGTGCCGTTAGACCTGTGATAAGGCGCTGGGTCAAACGCGTGAACCAGTTCTGGGCATTGTCGGCGGCAGAGTCGTAGATGACGATCAAGTCGAGATCGGAACCCGCAGTCATCTCTTCGCCGCCGAGCTTGCCCATGCCGAAGACGGCCCAGCGGCCCGGGACATCTCCATAGCGGCGGACGGTTTCCATCTCGGCGACAGCTGCCATGTAGCGAATCGTGTCGTCTGCGAGACGGGTCCAGACCTGGGCGGCCTCTTCGGGTGCTATCAGGCCGTGCAGCAGGCGGTGCCCGGTAAGGAAACTCTGTTCACGGTGATACCGGCGCCAGTTGTCGAGAGCTGCGTCGAACGACACGGCAGCGGCGCTTTCAGGCGCCTTCGGAACAGCGTTCGAAACGAGCGCTTCCAGAAGATCCGGCCGGCGCGCAAGGATGCGGGCAAGGCGCGGCGCAAGGGCGAGCGTGGCAACAAGGTCTGACAGGAGGTCAGGCCGCGCCAGCAGCATGGACAGGGTCTGTACGCCGGACGACAATCCTTCGAAAAAGCGCGAGAACCAGAGGAAGGCCTGATCGGGTTCGCCGGTACCTCCCATGGCTTCCAGCATACCCGGCAGGATCGCCGTCAACAGTTCGCGGCCGCGCGCTGTTCGCGTCGCGGGCACGCGGCCCCTGTGCCAGTTACGGATGGTGTCGATGGCCGCCGAGGGATCTGAGAATCCCAGTCGCGCAAGCGTCTGTACCGTACCCGGATCATCATCCACGCCGGTGAAGACGAGATTGCCGAGCGCATGGCTGGTTGCGGCGCGGTCTTCCTGCGCGAAAAGTGCATCATAAGCCGCTTGTACCTGACGGCGGGTGTCGAGCAGGTCACGGTCAAACGCCTTCAGGTCGCCGTAGCCGCAAAGGAAAGCGAGGCTCTCGCGTTCCGCAGGATCGGCCGGCACCGTGTGGGTCTGTTCGTCGTGGCGCATCTGGATACGGTGTTCGACATTGCGCAGCGCGCGGTAGGCCGTCGACAGCGTATCGGCGGTGGACTTCGCGACAATTCCGGCAGCCTCCAGAGCCGCCATGGCGCCTAGCGTTGTATTGTCGCGCAGCGAGGTTTCCCGACCACCGAGGATCAGCTGCTGCGTCTGAACGAAGAACTCGATTTCGCGAATACCGCCGGGCGCGAGCTTTACGTCCGGAGACTGAACATTGAAGTCCTCCGAGCCGACCTTTGTATTGATCATGCGCTTGATGGCCTGGATGTCGCCTATCGCCCAGTAGTCGAGGTTGCGGCGCCAGACATAAGGCTCCATTCCGGCAAGAAAGCGCTTTGCTGCCGCCGGGTCGCCGGCCGCGGGGCGCCCCTTGATCCAGACCATCCGTTCCCAGTTCTGGCCAACGCTTTCATAGTAAAGCTCCGCCATCTCGGTCGAGACCGCGATGGGCGTGGACGATGGATCGGGGCGCAAGCGAAGGTCGGTGCGGAACACGTAGCCCGCAGCCGTGATCTCATCCATGATCTTCACAACATCACGCACAACGCGCTGTGCGGCCTCGCCGGGATCGCGGTCTCCACCATCGAAACGGCTGCGCTCATAGAAGGCGGCAATGTCGATGTCGCTGGAGTAATTGAGTTCGAAGGCGCCCATTTTGCCGAGCGCGATCGCGAAGATGCCCTCCCCTTTGAGGCCGCGCGCCGAGAGGGCAACGCGAAATGCCTTCTCCAGGGAGGCGCAGGCAAACTCAGTGAGGCAGCGCGTGATATCCATTACATCGCGCTTGCCGGACAGGTCGTCGGCTGCAAGGGACAGGTGCGCCGCCAGCTTGGCGGCCCGGAGCGCATCCATCGCCTCGGCCATCGGTGTCTCTGCCGGGAGGCGCTGAACGGCGTCCAGCGCGTCTGAAAAGCTGAGGCCGACGCCGCGCTCCCGCAACCTGCGGAGATACGGCGCGTGCGGCTCGGCGGCGGCAAGCGCGGCTTCAGGACTGGTGGCGATCGGGTGTAACTTGAGCATGCCTGACGCTTAGCCGAGGAGGTCGCATCCGACAAATGCCTGGCCTGGCTCCGGTCACGGCCCGCCGCCGTATGCCGGAAGCGTTGACAGGACAGCAATTCGGCGTTTCGCTTTGCCTTGAAGCGCGGATGGACCGTCGAGGGGGACACGTCATGCTGCGAATACTGAGACTAGTAGCCGTGCTGACGGTCATTCCGCTGGTCGGCATCGGCGCAGGGATCGCCCGGTTCTGGGACGCGGGCGGGTTCATTCCGGCGGCAAACCGCCTAACCGAATGCACAGTCTCGGTTCTCGCCAACCCGGGCTCGGGCGCGTGCGAAAGCGCAACACCTTTCGGATGGCTTGCGGCAGCTTGCGCCGGCGTGCTTGTGCTCTCCTTTGCCATCGTTCCTCTTTCCCGGCTTGTCGCGACGCTGCTGGGCACTCACCGCAGCATCCTGTCGTTGGGCTTCTGGCCCTACGCGCTGCTGATCACCATCGTTGTGGGTATTGTCTCACTGGTCCATGTCGGCATTTTCGGCGCCGCTACGTATCTCACCCTCCAGCACTGGTTTGCCATCGAGAGCGATCTTGTGCTGATCGCGATCGGCGTAGTCCTCGTCGGCGCGCTCTATGCCATCGTGCGCGGCCTCGCCGTGTTCTTCACACGGCCGAAAACCTACATCGCCGCACGGCCCGTGAGCTTCTATGAGTATCCCAGGCTGGGGCTGGTTGTCCGCGACATAGCGAAGAAGCTGAACGCCCGGATGCCGGACAATGTGGTCATCGGCCTGCAGCCGAACTTCTTTGCCACGACGTCCCCGGTCTACACCCCCTATGGAAAGGGACCGCTCAAAGGACAGACGCTACACCTCTCCCTGCCCCTGATGAGCCATTTCACCGAAGGCGAATTGAAGGCGGTGATCGGCCACGAGTTGGGACACTTCACCGGCGGCGACACGACCTACTCTATGCGCTTTGCCCCGGTCTACATGGGTCTCGCCAAAGCCAGCGAGGTCTTCTCCGCCAATGACCGCCCGCTGACGCGGCTTCTCTCGATGCCGTCCAAGCTGCTCATAGACGACCTGATGTACGCCTTTTCTGTGGTCGAGCGCCGCATCGGCCGTGCGCGCGAGCACCGCGCGGACCAGCATGGCGCCAAGGTCTCCTCGCCGGAAGACATCGCCTATTCGCTGCTGAAGTCATCCCTACTGGGTTCAATCTGGAACGAGCAGATGCAGAGCGTGGTCGAGCGCGGCATGAAGGGGCGTTTTTCACGCAACGTGGTGCGCAACTTCTCCGAAAGCGTTCGGCTGGATGTCGACCGCGCACGAATTGCGCCCCTGTTGCAGTTTGCGCTTGGCGACAGTGTTGCTCATCCCATCGACACCCATCCGCCTACGGAAGACCGCATCGAAGCTTTCGGCCTCAGTCTCGGCGAAATCTGTTCGGAAGATGTCGTGCTCCACCGCTTCTTCAGCGCGCCGAAGGTCACCGACGGGCTCGACAACATGGCAGCGCTCGAAGAAGACCTGACCGCCCTGCACTACCACCTCTATGCTGAGCTTTGGCCCAAGGAAGACAACGCCGAAAGGTCCGTAGACGAGATATTTCTCGTGTTGCTGATCGATTTCCTCGCCCTGATGGTGACGATTGATGGCTCTGTAGACGACCGCGAAATCCTGGAAGCCGAAGCGCGGGCAATCGAAGTCTTCGGCAATTTTGACCGTGAGGCGTTCCGCGAGCGCTGCCGGACGCCGGACCAGATCCCTTCGCTCGACAAGATGGTGTCCTTCGCCAACAAACTGCTCACCGAGACCGGCGTGGAAAACCTGAAACTTGTGATGCGCAAGATCGCGGGGGCCGACGGCGTTGTGAAAGATGCCGAGGCCCGGCTTCTGGACACGCTCGACGCCACGCTCCGGCCGGAACCTGCAGAAGCCGCCTGAGGCGCCTTGGCAGGTTCCAAGCGCCCGGCGGACCTGCTATCTGGCAGGCATGAAAACACTGCTGGCCGCCGCCATGATTGCCTTTCTCGCGGAGACGCCGCTGGCGGACCCGGCCGAAGAGGCGCGTGCCCAGTCCCTGATGCGGGAAATCCGCTGCGTCGCCTGCGAGAACGAGCCGGTCTCCCAATCGTCTGCCGCCATAGCGGAGGACATGCGCATCCGAATCCGCGAAATGGTCGATTCCGGCGCCTCGAACGAAGAGGTCCGGGACTGGTTCGTCAGCCGGTATGGTGAATTCGTCCTTTTCCGCCCGCCAGCCCGCGACCCATCCGGCTGGCTGCTCTGGGGACTGCCCTTTGCCCTTCTCGCGACCGGTGTGGTTACCGGGCTGTTCCTTGCACGGAAAGCGGGCCGCAAGGCGCCCGAGATCGAGCCCGAGGACGTGTGAACCGCCAAGCCGGTTCCTGCCGCAGGCAGTTCACATTCGCGGGAAATCACCTAACTGTCTTTTAATGACCACATTACGTGTGTCATGTTTAAGTGCATCCACACTGCCTTATCTGGCGGTCTATACACTTCTCTGGAGAGGTTGATGAACAAATTTGGCGTTTCGGCGCAGACACTCGTGGCGGCAGCCGTCGGCGCCGCGATCATGGGATCCGCATTCGCCATTCCAAAGCTGATCCCCTCGGAAGCCGGGGCCCAGCCGATCGCGATCCAGGCGCCTCCGGGTGCCCCCCTCAGTTTCGCAGACCTGATCGAAAAGGTGGAACCCGCTGTGGTCTCGGTCAACGTCGTCTCGACGCAGGACCTGAGCGAGCTTGGCGACATGGACCAGTTCTTTGAACAGTTCCGCGGCATGCCTGGCCTTGAAGATTTCTTCGAACAGCGCCGCCAGCAACAGGAACAGGAAAGCCCCCGGACACGCGAGGCCCGCTCGCTCGGCTCCGGCTTCTTCATTTCACAAGATGGCCTCGTGGTGACCAACAACCATGTGATCGAGCGCGCCACCCAGATCCAGATCGTGATGAGCGACGGGCGCGAGCTCGATGCCGAACTCGTTGGCACTGACCCGCTGACCGACCTCGCGGTTGTCCGCGTGAAGCAGCCCGGTCCCTACCCCTATGTGACGTTCGGAACCTCGAAAGAGATCCGCAAGGGCGACTGGGTGATCGCGCTCGGCAACCCGTTCGGCCTGGGCGGCTCGGCCACCGCCGGCATCCTTTCGGCAGACGGGCGCGAACTCGGCGCCGGCAGCCCGTATACGGACTTCCTGCAGATCGACGCCCCTATCAACCGAGGCAACTCGGGCGGCCCGACCTTCGACCTGAAGGGCAACGTGATTGGCGTAAACTCGCAAATCCTTTCGCCCACCGGCGGCTCGGTCGGCATCGGTTTCGCGATACCGGCAGAACTGGCAAAGGAAGTCACTGACACGCTTATCCGGGATGGCCGCGTCTCTCGCGGTTGGCTCGGCGTGCAGATCGGTGACCTGACGCCCGAGTTCGCCGAAGCCCTCGGCCTCGAAGATGTCAAAGGCGCCCTGATCGCCGATGTGACGAGCGGCAGCCCGGCCGAACGCGCTGGCCTGAAGCGGAACGACATCATCCTTTCGGTGAACGGCCAGAAAGTTACCGACTCGACCTCGACGACCCGCGTCGTGGCCAAGCTGATTGCCAACACCAAGAACGAGTTTGACATCCTCCGGGATGGCAAACCGCAGACAGTCAGCGTGACTGTTGGCGAACGCCCGGCTGATCCGAACGCTGTAACGCAACCGGGTGATGGCGGCGGCAACCGCGTGGGCCCTGGCCAGCCGTCGTCGGTGCCGGGTACGCTGCTGCCGGATTTCGGTGTCCGGCTCAGCCCGATGGATGATGCAACGCGGACCCAGCTTGGCCTGCGTGCGGGCGATACCGGCCTCGCCATCACCGAAGTGGTCACGGACGGGATCTTCGAGAAGGCGGGCTTTGAAAAAGGCATCGTCATCCTCGAAGCCAATGGCCGTGCGGTGCCGACCGTGGAAGCGTTCCAACGCGCAATCACGGAAGCCAAGGCCGCCAACCGGTCCAAGGTGCTGCTCGCCCTCCGGATTGGCCAGATCACCAACTACCGCACTATCGACCTTCCCAAGTAACCCGCGTTAATGGAGCCCCAGATGGCGGATACGGTTCACCATCGATCCCTCAAGGTCCTCGTCATCGAGGATGATCACGAGATGGCCAATTTCATCGAGAAGGTTCTCGAGGATGCCGGACACGACGTTGAATGTGCGCGCGACGGCGCTGCCGGGCTTGCCCGGGCCCGCGCGGCGGACTTCGACGCCCTGGTGGTGGACAGGATGCTGCCAGAGAAGGACGGCCTGACGCTGATTCGTGAGTTCCGGGATGCCGGCGGCACAACGCCGGCCCTTTTCCTCTCGGCGCTGGGCGACGCCCAGAACAAGGTCCAGGGCCTCAAGGCTGGCGCGGAAGACTATCTCGGTAAGCCGTTCGTTCCGGCAGAACTGGCGGCGCGGGTGGAAGCGCTCGGACGGCGGAGCACGTCGGAGCCGCAAGTCACCATCCTGAAGGCGGGTGACCTCGAAATGAACTTGCTGACCCGCAAGGTCACGCGGGCGGGCAAGAAGATCGATCTCCAGCCACGCGAGTTTCGCCTGCTGGAATACCTGATGCGCCATGCCGGACAGGTCGTGACCCGGACGATGCTGCTGGAAAAGGTCTGGGACTACAATTTCGACCCGCAGACCAACGTCATTGACGTGCATGTCTCCCGCCTGCGCGCCAAGATCGACAAGGACTTCCCGGAAGCCTTGCTGCAAACGGTCCGAGGCGCAGGTTACCGCCTGCAGGGCTAGACGGGGAACATGGGGGCTGGCACCTAGGCGCCCATGAAGCTGCCCTCCAACTGGCCGGCCTGGCTCAACCATGAGCGTATCGCCAAGCTGCCCGCGAAACTCGCCGGGCGGCTCCCGCGATTCCCGGACGACATCCGCCTGCCAATCCCCGAGGGGGTGCGCAAGGCGATGCCGGTATTCGTGCGCACGACAACGTTCAAGCTAGCCCTGCTCTACAGCTTGATGATAGCGGCCTTCTCCGGCGCCCTGCTCGCCTATCTCTACTATTCGACGGTCTACTACATCCGCGTCGAATCCGAGCGCCGCATCACTGTGGAGTTCGAGCAGCTGGCCAACGCCTATTATACCGGCGGCATGCAGCGCCTCAGCCAGTCCGTATTCGAACGGATGACGCTGTCCGGCTCGCCGTTCTACTATTATCTCGAAGACACTTCCGGCCGGAAGATTGCCGGCCACTTTCCCCGCTTGCCGGACGAGCCGCCGGAATCCGGCATGAAGACGGTCTATTTCGATTTCGAACTTCCGCAGACGGACGGCTCAAAAGTGCTACGCCCCGCCGCCGGGCGTATCGTGCGCCTGCGCGACAATGGCGGCGCGCTGATGGTGGCGTTCGACACGGCGCAGCAGACGGTCATCGTCGACCGTATCCAGAGCGCCATCCTTGTGGCCGCGCCGGTCGCGCTGATCCTTTCGCTGTTCGGCGGTGTACTGATCACCCGCGGCGCTGCCCGCCGCGCAGAGGAACTCGCCAAGACCGCAGAGGCCGTCATCGGCGGCGAACTTAGCCGGCGCGTCCCAGTGCGCGGAACCGGCGACGAATTCGACCGCCTCGCCCAACGCATCAATGCGATGCTCGACCAGATCGGCAAGCTCGTCGAAGCTTCTCAAAACACTGGCAACGCTATCGCGCATGACCTGCGCTCGCCGCTTACGCGCCTGCGCAACCGCCTTGAGATCGCCCTGTCCCGTCCGATGTCGGAAGAAGACGCCAACACGACGCTCGGCGAAACGGTCGAGGAAGTCGACCGTGTGCTCGACACGTTCAACGCCATTCTGCGCCTCGCGCGTCTCGACGCCGGCACGGAAGGCCTGCGCGTACGGATGGATCTCAGCGAAGTCGCCGAGGAACTTGCGGAACTTTTCGATCCCGCCTGCGAAGAGGCCGGCCTCAGTTTCCGCAGCCAGATCACCCGCAACCAGCTTGTGCTTGGCGACCGGGAACTGATCGGTCAGGCCATTTCCAACCTGATCGACAATGCCATCAAGTACACGCCGGCAGGCGGATCGATCTCGCTGAGCGTCACACGCGGCCCGGAGGCGATGATCGACCTTACCGTCCTTGATACGGGCCCAGGCATCCCGGCCCACGAACGCCCGAAGGTTATTGAACGGTTCCACCGCATGGACTCTGCACGCACGCAGCCAGGCTCCGGCCTCGGCCTGTCGCTGGTACAGTCGGTGGCGGACCTGCACGGCGGAGAACTTGTCCTGGCAGACGGCAACGGTCCCAAGGACTGCCCCGGCCTGAGGGCTACGCTGCGGCTTCCGCGGGCTTAGCCGCCCGCCGTGTGGGCCAGAGGCCAAGCAAGCCGCCAAGGCCGATCAGCACGACGCCGAGATAAAGGATGTCAACGAGCGGATTGAAGTAGACGCGGAACACCCAGCGCGATTCGCCGTCTACTTCGCGCGCTTCGCCGAGGGCGATGTAGAGGTCGCCCGTGCCTGTCTTGTGGATTGCCGTCTCGGTCGTGGGCATGGCCGCCGCCGGATAGAACCGCTTCATCGGGGTAAGGGTAGCGGTCTGACCATCCTGACGGGCTGTCAGCACGGCACGATCGGCATACCAGTTGGGGCCTTCGATCGCGCGGATTTCATCGAGCGTGATGTTCCAGCCCGCAACCGTACCCGAGCCGCCTTCCGGCAGCGCCAGCGTTGCTTCGTAGCGCCCGGTTGTCTCAACCACCGCGCCGATCACGAAAAGACCGATGCCGATGTGTGCCAGCGTCATCGACCAGACCCGGCGCGGCAGCTTGAAAATACGGCCCGGCGTGATTGCCCGTCGCTTCAGCTCCCACGCTGCCCCAGCCACGAGCCACACGCCCAAGGCGAGGCCGAAGGCGGCGCCGACGGAAATGTCCAGAGGCCCGACACCCAGGAGGACGAACACCAAGACCAGCGCAGTGCCGCCGCCGGCCCAGCGCAGCCAGTTGTTGAGATCCGCCTTGCCCCATGCCCAGGCTTGTACAACTGGCAGAAGGAGGAGGACGAGCGCAAGGATCGGCACGAAGGTGAGATTGAAGTAGGGCTCGCCCACAGAAATTGTGCGGCCGAAGGCTTCCGCGATGAGCGGAAACAGCGTGCCGAGCAAGACCGTCAGTGTGGCAACAATCAGAACGACATTGTTCGCCATCAGCGCGCCTTCACGGCTGAAGAGGGTCCAGGGCTTGCCGCCTTCCAGCTTCGGCGCACGCCATGCGAACAGGCCGAGTGCAAAGCCGCCATAGGCGAGCAATCCAATTAGCAGCAGGGTGCCACGTTCGGGATCGACGGCGAAAGCGTGCACAGAGGTCAGCACGCCGGAGCGCACAAGGAAGGCGCCCAGGATCGAGAACAGGAATGCCAGAACGGCGAGCAAAGCGGTCCAGGCTGCGAAACCCTCGCGCTTTTCTGTGACGATGACAGAGTGCAGCAGCGCGGCGCCGATCAGCCAAGGCATCAGCGAGGCGTTTTCGACAGGGTCCCAGAACCACCAGCCGCCCCAGCCGAGTTCGTAATAGGCCCAGTAAGATCCAAGCGCGATGCCGAAGGTGAGCGGCGCAAAAGCCGCCAAAGACCACACACGCGCTTCCTTCGCCCAGACACGGTCTATGCGGCCTTCCATCAGGCCTGCGGCGGCGAGCGCAAAGACAAAGGAATAGCCGACATAGCCAAGATAGAGCATCGGCGGGTGGATCGCGAGCGCAGGGTCCTGAAGCAGTGGATTGAGTTCGCCGCCCTGAAAGGGCGCGGGGTCAAGGCGCAAGTAGGGCGAGGAGGCGAAGAGCAGGTAAGCCAGCGCGCCTACAGACAGGAGGCCCTGTATTCCGAGCGCGCGCGCCTCGAAAACTTGCCGGCCCGTACTCATCGTCGCCGCTGCGATGGCGCCAAAGCCAATCGTGACTAGGCACCAGAGGGCCATGGAGCCTTCATGGTTTCCCCATGTTCCGGCGATCTTGTAGACGAGCGGCTTCAGAGTGTGGGAGTTGTTCGCGACCAGCGCGACCGAGAAGTCCGACGTCACAAAGGCGTTGATCAGTGTGAGGAAGGACAGCGCCATCAGGCCGAAGGCGGAAATGGCGGCAAGGCCAGCCAGACGGCGTTCGCCGCGCAGCCCGAAGATGCCCTGCGCGAGCGACAGGGCAAGCGCAAGGAAGGCCGCGAAATGGCCGGCTTCAATCATCCGCCGGCCTCGAGGGGCTTCAGTTCGCGTGGCTGGTAGTTCTCGTCATGCTTGGCCAGAAGCTGCTTCGCCGTGAACGTGCCATCCGGCGCAAACGAGCCGGTGGCGACCACGCCCTGCCCTTCGCGGAACAGGTCTGGCGCTACGCCATTGAAGCGTACAGTGATGGTGTTCGGGCTATTGTCGATGACAGTGAACTGCATGGTCGCGCCGCCGTCCGAATAGGTCAGAGTGCCAGGCTCGACCCAGCCGCCTACCTTCACTTCCTTGCCCTCGCGGGGCAGACCTTTGTCCGCGAGCACTTCCGGCGTGTAGAACAGGTTTGCGTTCTCGCGCAGGGCGAAGAAAGCCAGCACGGCGGCGCCAAGCACGAGCATGGCGGCGATTCCAAAGGTATAGAGACGGCGGGTTCGGGCGCGCATGGCAGAAGGTATAGGGCGCGGCGAACGGTTTGGGGAGTGCGGCAATGCGGCGGGCTATTGCGGGGGCGCCGCCGCTCCCTGTTCCCCAATCGCCTCGATCATGGCGCGGAACCGCTCCCGCCGGGGATCGTCTTCGGGCAGGCGTGCGTAAATGTATCGCATGGCCTGTTCAGCCTTCTCCTGGTCGCCAGCCTGCGCCGCGCCCATGGCGGCAAACATGCCGGCACGAACCTGCGTGTCATCGAGCTCATAGGCACGGGCAAACAGTCGCGTTGCATCGGAGCTGACCGCCCCGCCGCCCAGTTCCACCAGAACATCCCCCAGTGCGACGAGCGCCGGCACGTAATCCGGATTTCGGCGCAAGGCCGACTGGTAAGCCCTGAGGGCATCATCCGGCCGGTTCTGCGCGCGCAGCATTTCGCCGATGAAGAAATGCGGCTCCGGCGCGGTGGGCTGGTCCTTGATCGCCTGCTCCAGGCGCGACAGCGTCTCTGCGGCAGACAGCGACTGCGGATCGTTGCGGATCTTCTCGGCCAGCGCTTCCTGGCGCGCACTCATCGGCTGGTCCGCCATGCCGGGCCTGCCGATCATGAAGTAACCGGCAGCCCCGAACGCCATCGCGGCGCCGAGTATGAGCCAGTTGGTGCGGGACATCAGGGCAGTCGTCATGGGCGCGGGAACCGGAGTGTGGCGCTGAGGCCGCCCAATGCGGCCACGCCGAGTTCAAGGCGGCCTTTATGCAGCTCGGCGAGTTCCTTGACAATCGAAAGGCCCAACCCTGTGCCGGGCGTCGTTTCGTCCAGCCGAACGCCGCGCTTCATGGCCGCTTCGCGTTCTTCCTCGCTCAGGCCCTTGCCGTCATCTTCCACGATGATCGTCAGGCCCTGCGGTGTATCGGACACGGTGACCTTCACTTCGGTTGCCGCCCATTTGCAGGCGTTTTCCATCAGGTTCCCGATCATCTCCTCGAAATCCTGCTGCTCGCCCCGGAAGATCGCCGAGGTGCTCCCCTCAACCGTCACCTCGATACCCTTTGCGTCGAACAGCCGGTTCAGGAGGCGAGCGAGCCCGTCAATCACCGGCCGGATTTCCGCCCGCGCGCCAATGGTCTCCGCGCGCGCCGCGACGCGGGCGCGTTTGAGGTAGTGCTCGACGTTCGTCTGCATCGCTTCGGCCTGACGGCGGACAACGTCATCCAGCTGCGTCTTGCCGGAGGCTTCGTTCTTCAGCACCGCGAGCGGCGTCTTCAGCGCATGGGCCAGGTTGCCCACATGGGTGCGGGCGCGGTCGACGACTTCGCGGTTATGCTCGATCAGCTTGTTCAGTTCCTCCGTCAGCGGACGAACCTCGGCCGGATAGTCGCCACTGAGTTTCTGCGTCTCGCCTTCGCGTACTTTCGCGACATCAGCCTGCAGCTTTGCGAGCGGATTGAGGGAGTACCGAATGCCGAGCAGCATCGCCGCGAAAACACCGCCAAAGAGCGCAATCATCGTACCCAGCAAGAGGTTCCGGAACTGCGTGGCGGAAGCGTCGTTCGGGGTACGGTCCGCTGCTGCCACAAGAATCAGCGGTGTGGCGCGGTTCTCGATCACAATGGCCTGCGCCGCCACACGCGAACGTTGGTCAGCCGGTCCATCGTAGTTGCCATACTGCGTCACACCCGGCGCGCTCACGGCCCGCTGAATCAGATCCGGCGTGATCGGCACGTCTTCGTCCCAGAGACTTTTTGAGCGGAAGTCCCCAGCGATGCTGCCGTCCTTGTTGAGGCCGACAACGGCCCAGTATTGCCCTGAATACTGCGTCTGGAACCGCACATCGCTCGGAAAAAAATCCCGGTCTGTATTGGTGACCCGCCCGTCCTGAAGGAAGGCTTCTTCGCGGCTCAGCTCGCGAGAGAGCGTTACCAGAGTTTCCTGAAGGTCGCGCTCAACCAGCGCCAGCGTCTGCGCTCGATAGACGGCCGACAGAGCGAGCGCCCCTCCAATCAGGACGAACACGCCCCAGACGGCAGCCGCAATCGTGATGCGGCGCGCCAGCGAGACGCTCGACCAGCGGTCGATCAGACTCTTTTGGGGTGCACCGGACGTTTCGCTCATAGAGGCGGTTTAGCCCCTGTTTGCGTCATCCCGCAACGCGCGCCTCTTCGTCCGGCACGATCAGGCGATAGCCGAGGCCGCGCTCGGTCTGGATGCGGTCCTGACCGATCTTGCGGCGCAGGCGCCCGATGAACACCTCGATCGTGTTCGAATCGCGATCGAAATCCTGATCATAGATGTGCTCGACCAGTTCGGTGCGCGGCACGACCCGGCCCTGGTGGTGCATCAGGTAGGACAGCACGCGGTACTCGTGCGCGGTCAATTTGATCGGCTCGCCATTAACCGTCGCTCGTGCGGCGCGCGTGTCGACCATCAGCTTGCCGCACTCCAGCATTGCCGCCGAGTGGCCGGTTGCCCGGCGCAGAAGGGCGCGCAGGCGGGCGAGAAGTTCTTCAGTGATAAAGGGCTTGGTGAGGTAATCGTCCGCGCCCGCATCGAAACCGGCCACCTTCTCGCTCCACTGGTCGCGGGCGGTCAGGATCAGCACCGGGAAGGCCTTGCCCTCCTTGCGCCAGCTCTTGAGCACGCTGACACCGTCGATCTTCGGTAGGCCGAGATCAAGGATCACCGCGTCATAGGGCTCGGTCTCACCGAGGAACTGGCCGTCTTCGCCATCCGCTGCGAGGTCGACCGCGTAGCCGGCCTGCGAAAGCGCATCCGCCAGCTGGCGGCGCAGATCTGCATCATCTTCGACGACAAGTATTCTCATCTAGTATCGCCTTTTTATCATCTGTTCGCGTTTTTCAGCCGCCACGGCGACTGATGACCGAGCCGGTTTGCGCGTCAACCGTAACATGGACCTTGCGGCCGTCATCGGTCAGCCAGTCGATCTCGTAAACGGCGCCGCCAGAGCCCTGCGAGTACAGATCAGCCCCAAGCTGGTAACCGCCATACTCGCGCTTCAACGACTGGAATATCTTGCTGAGGGGCACCGTTCGCCCCTCTTTTACCGCCTCGCGCGCCTCACCCGGGGAGAACTGGTTACCCCAGCCCTGGTCCTGCCCCTGCGCGATCGCAGAGGGGGCAAGCATCAGGCCGAGCGCGGCAAGGGAGGCAAGGGTGCGTTTCATGACGCTCCATATGCGGGCGAGGCTCTGAACGTTAAGTGAATGGTGCAGTTCAGCTGCAGTCAGCTTAACGCCAACCGCCAATGATCGCCCCAGCCGCAACGTATCCGAGCAGCAGGTGGACCGCATCCATGATCAAAAGTCCAGCTTTTTCAGGGCTATAAACAAAAGAATATAGCCGTGTCGACAGCACGATGAAGAACCATATCTGCACCGCCAGCAGGACACCCATGGCGAGGTTGTCGACCCGTGTCAGCTTGAACAGGATGGCGAGACCTATAGCCGTCAGAATCGGCATGACGGGCGATACCGCCATCTTCCAGCTGTGAGGCTGCAGCTGCTCTTTGGTGTAGCCCGACAGGCGAAGCCAAAGACCCGAGAAAACGAGCCCGTAGATCAGAAAACCGATGGCATAGATCGCGGCCGCGGCGGCGAGCACTGCATACCAGTTGTCACCGGCGACGATGGTAAATTCGGAATGTGGCATGTTTCCCTCCCCAGAGACGCCACTCGGCAAGGTACCCCTTGCGGCAGATTTAGTCGAGTTACGGCGCTACCGGCCTTCAGCCCAACGGCGCAGGCCGTCATCCTTCGGGTCACTGAGGACGATCTCTATACGGACGTAGAGGTCACCTGGCGGCGTCAGCTGCACGCCCTTGCCTTTCAACCGGAGCTGGGAGCCCGTGTTCGATCCTGCCGGAATCTTCAACGAAACTGGCCCCGAGGGCGTGCGTACTTCGACTGTGCCGCCGAGAACTGCCGTACGCAGGTCGACACTCAGCGCCATCCGAAGGTCCTTGCCGTCGCGAGTCCATATCTGGCTCGGCGCAACGTCCACCTCTAGCAGCGCATCACCCGGCGCCCCGCCATTGGGTGAGGGCTGCCCCTGGCTCTTCAAGCGCAGTGTCTGGCCGGAAGTGATCCCCGCCGGGATATTCACGTCCAGCGCGCTGCCATCAGCCATGGACATCCGCCTGCGGGCGCCTGTGACTGAATCCTCGAAGCTGATCTCGACCCGGTAGCGAACATCGCGGCCCTTCTGCGGGCCCGGATTGCGCCGGCGTCCGCCGCCGCCAAACATGCCGGCGAGAATGTCCTCGAACGGATCGCCCTGGGCGCCAAAAGGGCTGCCGCTGCTTTCCCAGCGTCCGCCGCCGCCGGGATAACCACCGCCGGCAAAGCCTTTCGGATTGCCGTCCCCGTCAATCTCGCCCCGGTCGTACTTCGCACGCTTCTCCGTATCGCCGAGTATCTCGAAGGCGCTGGAGAGGCGTTTGAACTCCTCTTCTTTCGCCTTGTCTCCAGGGTGCTGATCGGGGTGCAGCGTCTTCGCCTTGGCGCGAAACGCCTTCTTTATCTCAGCTTCGGTAGCCGAGCGGGGTACTCCCAGAACGGTATATGGATCGAGCGCCAAACCAGGCTCCTCGCCTCAAGAGTGCATCACACACTACAGGTAAGGTGAACCGGGCCCGATTGAAAGCCATGGTCCTGCGCGGCCATCAGGACCGATCTCTGCAACGCGCAGCCGGATTGCCCCATCCGGCAACGCACACTCCTGCGCACCATCCGCTCCTGACCGTTGCGGCCACGGACAGCCGAGGCCTCTAGCCAGCCGCGCGCATCCACCACCGGGCGGACGCCGGCGCTGCGCACCTGAAACAGAGCCGCCACATCCGTCTCACCCCGCAGGCGCACGGCCTCCACCAACGCATTCCCGCTCAGCAACAGTTCGGAGAACACAGCCCCCAGAAATCCCGCTGGCGCCATCTCCGGCCCCGGCTGTCGCAGCAGCCGGCCCGCGCCTTTATGCACCGTCTTCAGCGGGATTGAAGCGGCCGCCTCTGCAACCATCCGTACACAGAGATACGCCACTGCGTTGCGCAGGTTTCCGTCCCGGATCAGTGCTCCGGCATTGCGTGCGCCCCAGTTCGCGGCGCGTGACTCGCTCAGCAGCGCAACAGGCCAGGCCGCCTTCGCCTCGAGCTCTTTGATTCCAAAGGGCCATGTCCATTTAATGCCGGGCTCCGCTTGCACTGCCTGTCTCGATGGCCGTGAAGCTAACCCCGCCGCATACGCCACCGGATTCGCGGGGCACTGTTTGCAGCAGCGATTTCGCGATGCACTGAAATGTTAGGATTTTTTTATTCTCGCTTGCCCAGAAAATGTAGGCTCTAGTGTTTTCTTGCGCCCCCAAATCTGCCATCACGCACCGGCAAGGACGGACTAGACCGAAAGAGAGAAACTCCATGTCGGCCCGCGTTATTTCGATTGCCAACTCCAAAGGCGGAGTCGGCAAAACCACTACTTGTGTCAGCCTCGCCGAAGCCTTCGCGGCGTCGGGCATGCGCACGCTGGTGATCGACCTCGACACCCAGGCAAACGCCTCACTGCTGATCTTCGGCCATGCCGGCGATGAGCACCTGTTCCAGGCCATCAACGACTACGCGACCATCTCGGACTGGCTGCTCGAGAACTTCTTCGCGGGCGAACAACGCCGCCTGTCCGAATTCATCGTCACCAATGCCAGCGACGTCACCTTCAAGGGCAAGCCCCTGCCGCTGGATCTGATCCCCTCCTCGCCGCGCCTGCGCAAAACCGAGCGCGAGCTGATCTTCGAACTCACCGCCAAGGGCTATGCCATGGAGGCCCTGCAGAACCAGGTCGGCAAGCGCCTGCGCGACGACCTGAACCTGCTCAAGGCCGACTATGACGTCATCCTTTTCGACTGCCCGCCCGGCATCTCGGTGATGACCGAAACCGTCCTCGCCGCCAGCCACCTGATCGTCGTGCCGACCATCCCGGACTTCATGTCCACCCTGGGTCTGGACCTCTTCACGGGTGACATCATGAAGAATCTGCGTAACCGGGATATTGCCACGCTTCCCGTCGTGCTCGCCACACGCTTTGATAACACGCCACACCAGCAGGTTGTCCTCGGCGCCATGAGGGATGCGTCGAATGCCAAGGAAACCGAGTTCGCGATGTTCAAGACCGTCATCCCGCTGAAATCCGGCTTCGCCACCAACCCGATCGAACTCGGCCCTGATCCGACGCTGCAGGCGAAATGGCCGGGTGATGCCCTCGGCATTATCGAGTCCCTGCTCGTCGAAGTGCGGGAGAAGCTCGCATGAGCTTTGGCGGCGGCCCTCCCGGTCTGAAGGCCATCGAGGCACTCATCGCGGCGCGCGGAGACTTCTCCGCCATCGCCGACAAGGACTGGGCGGCGGCTGCCGGCCTCATCGTCAAGAAACTGCTCGTCTCCGCCGGCCAGTCGCACGCGAGCCTCACGGCGCTGCGCGATGCGGTCGGCGAAGACATCTTCGACGGCCAGTTGAAAACCCTGTCGCACCATCAGGCAAAGCAACTCGCCCGGCGGCTCGACAAGGCCGCGCCGGACCTTGAAGTCTCCACTGCCCGCGCCGCCATCGCCTATATCCGCACGCTGCTCGCGCCCGACAGCATTCCGCAGATCGAAGCGCAGGAGCCTGAATCCGCCGCCGATCCGTCTACGGAAGAAACTACATCCGCTGATCCTGCTACGAACGAAAGCATCGACGGCACAACGGATGACGAGACACCGCCCTCGCCCCCGGCCACGCCAAATCCCTATTTCGGCCGCAAATCGTTCCGGACAGGCTAGCAATCCGCTTGGCCGTGGACACGCGCCGGAACATTCGCTAGAGGCCCCGTCCCACTTCGGAGACGGTCATGGTCCAGTCCATTTCGATTGACGATGCCGCCCACCGCCTGGTGTCCGCCCGGCGCATTCTGGTCATTGGCTGTTCCGGCAGCGGAAAGAGCACGCTCGCCCGTGCACTCGCGGCACGCCTCGGCCTGCGCCATGTCTCGATGGACCGCGAAGTCTTCTGGATGTCTGGTTGGAAAGAGCGTCCTCGCGAAGAGGCCCTTGCACGCCTCGCCGCCATTCTCGAGGAAGAGAACTGGGTGATCGACGGCACCAGCCCCGGAACGCTGCACATGCGCCTGCCGCGCACGGATCTCGTGATCTGGTTGCGCCCGCCGCGGTGGACCTCCCTGCGCGGCGTCTTTGGCCGCTGGCTGGAATACCGGGGCCGCACCCGGCCGGACATGGCCGATGGCTGCCCCGAGAAGATCGACTTCGAATTCCTGTCCTATATCTGGACCTTCGAGCGCCTGGCCAGTCCGAAGATCGAGCGCGGCCTCTCCGAACACGGACCATCCGTACCCGTACTCATCCTGCGCTCCCATGACGACACTGCGCGACTGCGCGCTGCGACGAGCGCTTAAGCTTCAATCAGCTTCGCCCGCAGTTCCGCCTGCAGTGCGGAATCAATTTTCAGCACGTCCGTCAGGTATCCGTCGATTGAGCCCGCTTTCGCGTTGATCGTGGCAAATGCCCGGTCGAGATACTTCAGGTGCACACCCATGAACGGACGGTAGACTTCTGCGGGGTATTCCTTGCCGATCATCTGGTTGAAATACGCCGCGGCTTCCGGCAGCCGCTGGTTCACGCCCACGGCTTCGTTGGTCAGGTCATAGTCAGCGCGGATATCAGCTTCCGATACGCCGAGAATGTGGTGCGTCAGCGCGCAGAGAATGCCCGTGCGGTCCTTGCCCGCCGCGCAGTTCACCAGCCCCGCCGCTTCGCCCGGCGCTTCAGCGAGGTGTACGAACCAGTCGCGGAACAGCGCCTGGTGGTGCGCCTTGAACGGGGCCTTTTCGTAATACTCGCCCATCCACTCGTCAGCCGCCGCGGCGTCCACCGTTACCTGCGTCAGGAAGCGCATGTGCGGCGCCTCGCTCTCGCGCCCGCCATCATGGGTGATTACCACAGGCGGCGAAAACCGGCTCTTCTGCTTCTCGCGCTCGTCCGGCCGGCGCAGGTCCGCCTGAACGTGGATGCCAAGCGCATCGATCTTCGCCAGCTCCGTATCACTCGCCTCGGCATGGTGACCGGACCGGTAGAGCCGCCCCATCTTGACCTTGCCGCCATGGCGGCTCTCATAGCCTCCGAAATCCCTGAAGTTGCGAACGGTCTCGAAGGCCAGCAGGCGGGGTCGTGTCTGTGTCATGCCTCCGGAGGTAATTCGCCCGGCGCCCCCCGTCCAGTGACAATACAGTGTCACGCCGGGGCAACTTGGCCCCTTGCTCCCCGCGCCCAATCCCCCGACACTTGGAACATGCCTCTCCCGCCCGACCGCCTCGACGCCATCGCCCGCACTGTCCACGAAGCCCTGCGCGGCTGGGCCGTCGCCCATGGCCAGCACGACATCCCCGCCTGGGACGAGGCGCCCGCCTGGATGCACGCCTCAACGCGCGAGAGCGTCCTCCACGCGCTGGAAAACGGCACCGCGGATGGCCGGTCCCAGCACGATCAGTGGCTCGCCCAGAGAACCCGGGATGGTTGGCGCCACGGCCCCGTGAAGGATGCCGCCGCGAAAACCCATCCCCTGATGATCCCCTATGACGACCTGCCGGACTGGGAGCGCCGAAAGGACGCCCTCATCAACGCCCTCGCCCGCGCCCTCGCCTGAACCCGTTCAAGGCCTACCCTCCGCCCCCGGACTATTCCGATGCCGCCTTCTTGCCCCGCTTCGGCTTCGGCGGCGCCCAGCTGATATCCGAATTGCCATACGGCGCATTCACCGGCTCGCCGGTCTCGATGTCCACGAACGCCCAGTCATTCTTCAGGCCGTATCCGCCGCCGCCGAAAAAGCGCACCATCCTGTACATCAATGACCGGCGCAGCACCGGAACACCTGCATCCTTCATGGCGTTCAGGAACAGCTTGTCCGCCAGCCGCCGGGCCTTCTTCTGCCCGATGGCATAAAGATAGTCATGCAACACAGCCGCCGGCGCATGCCGCCCGAAAGGCTGCACAATGAAATGGAAGAAGGACGGGATGGAAGCAAAGTCCGTCACAAAGCCCAGCGGCACTTCCACTTTCACGTCCACGCCGTAGATCGGATGCACATAAGCATAAGGCCGCGTCACCACTGCCAGCGTGCGCCCCTGCTTTTCCATGTCGGACAGGATCGCCACCGCCACCATATAGCGGCGCACCTCATTCTTCCCGACATGCGTCGCGCGGCGAATGGCCTCCAGCCCTTCCTCTCCCAGCGCCTCGAGGCCTTCCGTCCCGGCAGACCTGTCAATGAACGGCATCCCTGCCCCTCCCTCTGTCCCGCGTCAGGCCAGCCCGAACGCTGCGGCATTCGCCGCCGTCACCACACCGTCCGCCTCGCCCGTCATGGCAAGCTGTTTGGCAATCAGCGCCCGCTGCGTCTGGAATCCGAAATCGCCATCCGCCGCCACGCCCAGTGCCGCCTGCAACAGTTTCACCGTATCGCCCTGGCTGCCCCGGCGCAGCTTCAGGAACCGCATGTCGCCCGGCGCCGCATTCATGTTCTCCGCCGCGATCCGCACCTCGCGCGCCGTCAGCAGCATGTAGGTGTAAACTTGCCCGTCTTCGGCCGTCTTCACGTCGGAACTCCGTCCGCCTACCGATGAAACCTCCGGTTTCGGCGACAGGCCGGCGGCCACCCGGAAACTCGCCCAGTAGCCGGTCGGCGTATCGCGAGACGCAGGCGTCATGACGGAGCCCTTCACCACCTGACATCCAGCCGAATAGTGGTCTGCGCCCCAGCTCGGCCGCGCCACGAGGCCGGCGTGGATATTGTCCCAGATAGCGGGCTCCTTGCCTGTATCCGTGTCGATATCCCAACGCACGTTTCCGCTGCGAAAGCTCAGCTCGGGGCTGGCCAGCCGCATGACGCACAGCCGGGATTTTTGCCGGAAGGCGCCCGGTTGCCGGGTCGAGCCGCCATTCGCGTGCGTCCCCACCTGGTGCTCATAGACACCCGGCGACAGCATGTTCGCGCCGCTACCGAATGCCGCGCCCGTCCGCTCCTGCACAGCATACCAGAGATAGCCGATGGCGGGCACGGTGGACCCCGGGCACAGCCACACCCGGTCGCTTTCCCGGTCCCAAACGCCCATCACGCAATTGTAGTTCACGTGGTTCGGCTCGGTCTCCGATAACACAACCCGCTCCACAAACTCCGGCGGCGCGCCTTCTCGCGGCAAGGATTTCAGCATTGCCCCGCGAATGCCAAACAGCACACGCTTGCTCCATTTCGGGCCCACCGGCGTCATCGCAAAGCCCAGCGCCTGGCGCAGCACCGCCCCGCTCACTTCGAAGCTCATGCCGTTGTTCAGGTTGATCGGCAGGCCTGCCAGATGCTTCGTGTCCGGATGGTCTGCAAGCGCAGGCCACTTCGCCTTCGGCTTCGGGTTCAGGGCCCCGAACGCGCTCGCCGCGCCGGACTCGAGCGCGCTAACGCCCATGCTCTCAAACCCGGTCTCAGCAGTGTCACGCCGGCCATCCAGGTTCTCGAAGAACGCCGCATCGTCTTCAGGCACAACTTCGACCCGCCCGGCCGCCGCTGGCCCGGCTGGCATCAACCCGCCCGGAGGCAAAGCTTTCGGCGCTGCAGGGGTTGGCGCTTGAGGCGCAGGTGCTGCCCGCGCTTCCATCGTCGCCGGAGTGGGAGCAGATACAACCGGCGGCGGCGGCGCCGAGGGTACATTCGCCTTTTCCGTCCGCACGGCCGCAACGATCGCCTGTATCCACAAGCCTTCATTGGCCTTGTAGCTTTCATTCGGCTTCAGCTTGCGGCCCAGCGGTTCATCCGTGGTCGAATGATGAATGCCGATCAGCTTCAGCGAACTGGCGCTCAGCACAGGGCTTCCCGAATTGCCGGGCTCTGTCGGCGCGCGGTAATGAATACGCACCGGTTGCGGCGTCGCCTTTGCCGCCGGGTTCTTCAGTTCGTGGTCAATAATGTAGTTGTGCTCGAACGTGATCTCGAGGCCCCGTCCGTTGGGATGGCCCACAATGAACACGCGCGGCGCGCGCGCTGGTGCGTCCTTGTCCGCCTGCCCCGCTTCGGTGCTGTAGCGCAGCGGCAGCGAATCCTGGATTTCCAGTTCCGTCACCAGTCCTTCAGGCTGCTTGTGCAGGCGAAGGATCGCGCAGTCATGCGCCTTGCTGTCAGACCGCCAGAAGATTTCCGTAACCTGGTACATCTCGCCCGGCGTCAGGTCCTCGAAATAGATGCACGCCTCGGCTGACTTGATCGACGCCCCGCCATAGGTCTTCGCATCGCATACGACATGGTCATTGGTCAGGAAAACGTATTCGTTCGCCAGCGCGGGATGGATGTGCCGCCCATGCAGCAGGAAGCCCGTGCCCACCGCCCGTCCGTTCGGCGCACACACCTTGCCCACCGATTGGGACAGCTTAAGCACGGTGCGGATATTCGCGGCCGGAATGGCTTGCACGCCGTCCAGCAACGCTTCCAGTTCGCCCGCCTCCGGCCCTGCCGTTTCCGCCATGGCCTCAATTTCGTCGATCGTCAGCGACACTGTTGCCATCGACCGCATCGAAAGCTGCGCCATCTGCCGCACGATTTGGCTGAGTTCGCCGGTGCCCTTCGGCTGGACGTCCCACACCTCGACCAGCTGGCGGCGCGTGGCATTCAGGGCAAAAGGCTTTCCCTTCGCCTTCTCAAGATATGCCGTGTAATGAGCAACTGCCTCTGCGTCCCGGCCAAGGTAGAGCGCCGCGTCGCCGGCATTCGCCAGCTCCCAGTCGGACTTCGACCCGCCCTTCTTCGCACCCTTCAGGATGTTGCGCGCCCATTTTGCCGCGTCGGCCTTCTTGCCCAGCGTGATGCCGCGCCGCTCCGCCGCCTTCATCAGGCCCAGCAGGTTCACCTGATGGAATTCCGGATCCGGCTCCGCCGCCTGCATCGTCGCAGCCATGCCTTGGGTGTAGTATGCATATGCCCGCTCGAAGGCGAGCCGCGTCGCATCATTCACCTCTTTTGCGCGCACCGCCCGCTGCTTCCAGATACGCCCCTGCAGGCCGAGGCAATCGGAAAGCAGCCCCGGATCATTCTCGAAATCCTTGCCGGCCAGTTGCACAGCCTTCGTCAGGAAAGCCTCCGCCACCATCGGCGGCAAAGGATCGCCCGCCTCCGCCCGCGCAAGATCGGCGAGGCTCGGCACCCCGTTCAGCTCCACATCCGCCGCCGCGCCATAATAATGCAGCCAGCCGATCTCCACGCCGCCATCGCGCACCGCCGTTGCCAGCGCCAGCAGCGCCTTGAACTCCCTCTGGTCACGGAGCTTCTTGGCCACCGTCTTCAGCTGCGTGCGGTAGCGTTCCGGATTGCTGCGCACCAGCGCCGCATAATCCTCCACCGCCGTGTAGAGTTGGCTCACCAGTTCGCTGATGCCCTCGTCAGCCAGCCCGTCCGGATTGGCCAGCCCTTCAAGCGAAGCCTCGATCGCCGCCTCGGTCTCCGCCGCCACCTGCGCGCCGTCCAAGATTGCGCGGAACGCCGATTCTGAAACTGCTACCGGCGACACGTCCTTTGCCGGGAACAGGTCTGCATCATCGGCATAGTTGAAACTTTCGCGCTGCTTCATCAGGCGCGTGAAGCGCTCCTTCGCATCAGCGATGATCTCGTCCCGGTCGCGCTGGGTCAGTTCGTCGGAAAGCTCCACCTCGCCGCAGAATTGCCGGAACAGTTCGCGCAGTTTCGCGTCGGAAACGTCCGCCCCGCTCATGTGCGCCTGCCGCAAGCGTTCACGCGCCTTCGGAATGTTCCCGATGCGCAGCCTGTCCGGATTGGTGTCCGTCGCATCGATCGAATAGACGATGTAGGCCCGTTGCAGTGGTTTACCCTTCGCATCGCGCAGCAGGTTATCGTGCGCGTCGAAGTAAATTTCGCCCGGGTCCGGCCCGCCGCCTGCAATCGCCGCCCAGGTGCCGGTTGTGAAGCTCTGGTTGCCCGTCGCCGCAAGGCTCAGGATCACGCCGACAATCCACGGCGTCTGCTGGTCCGGCAGCAACTCGCGGATGCCCTTCAGCGCGCCGTCGATGCTCTTGCCCGCCAGGTCGCCGAGGATCAGCATTTCGCCTTTCGGCAACAACTTGGTGCCCGCCCGCGCCACATCTATCAGCTTGCGTCCTGCCGCGTTGGACTTGAACAGGTGCAGCCCGATATTGATGTCGACCGAGCCATCAAACCGTTCCGGCCCGAAGAAGGTCCGCCCGCCAAAGGCATAGGTGCCGTGGGATTTCATGTTGGGATGCGCTTCGGGGTTCGGCCCCATCACCGCCACCTGCGGCAGATCCGTATCCGTCGGCCGCCGCCAGGTCGCATCCGCAAAGATCAGCGGCACCTGCTTGGTCAGGCCCTTGCGCGCTTCCGGATGGTAGAAGGCCAGCACACTGATCGAGAGGTACACGTCCGAGTTGGCCGCAATCTCGCGCTTGACCACGGGCGAGCCCTGCGCGGGCGTCAGCTCGATGCGGCGCGGCGGCACCGGCGCCTTGACGAGGATCGACTTCCAGTCGAACCCGCCTTCGCCTTGTTCCGCTTGGGCTTCTGCCCCCCGTTTGCGATTGGCCATAGTGTCCCGCTCCGGCTCGCTTGTGCCGGAAACGTTATGTTAATCAGCGGCTTCAGGGAAGCGGGTTAGTACCGCCGGGACTGCATCCGGCCCGCCCGTCCTATTCTTCGGGCAGCGGCGCAGTTTCGTAGTCAAACACCACATCCGCCCGCCGGTTGAACGGCGACTTCACCCGCGGCGCCAGCGGCTGCGACGAGCCATACCCCACCTTGGTGATCCGCATGTCCTCCACGCCCTGCGCTGTCAGCCACTGCGCCACCGCGTCCGCCCGCCGCTGCGACACGCCCTCTGCATAGGATGGACTGTTCAGCAGGTCGTCATGCGCCTCGATCCGCACCTCGATAAGGTCGCATCCGGACCGGCGTGACAGCGCCTCTTCCAGCACTGAAATCGAAGCCGGCTTCAGGTTCGTCCGGTCAAAATCAAAATACACACGCGCCGTTGAATCCCCGCAACCTTCATCGGCAAAGGTCACACCCTCAGGCAGCGCCGCCGGCGCTTCGGGTTCCGCGGGCACAGCCTCCGCCATCGTCTCCGGGGCCGCCTCTGCCGCCTCGTCAGCGGCCGAACCTGCCGGATCCGCTGGCTCTTCCAGCGCCGCAATCTCGTTCGTCGTGAGGAACTGGTTCGCCGCTATGGCCCCCAGCGCCGTAACAGCCAGCGCGCCGTACAGCATCCACATCCGGTTCGCTTTCGGGCCAGGTCTCTCCGGCACCGGTGACGCCACGCGCTTCGGTTGCGGCATATGGCCGGCCACGAGGTCCGCCCGCCCAAGCGTCCGCGCCAGCGCCCGCATCAGCTTCTGCCACTCGGCCCCGTCCGTGCGCCCGTGAAATCCGGTAAAGTCGATCTGCTGCAGCCCCTCGAACGCCACCGGCACATCCAGCTCCCCCAGCCGCTCGATCGCCACCGGGATCAGGCATTTCCGTTTCAGCCCGATGGAACATTCCTGCTTCACCCAGGGCCGGCTCAGCGAATGCGTGCTCCACAGGCTCACCACTGCGCCCGCGCCTTTCACCTCTCGGTCCAGCACATCCGGAAACACATCGCCTCCGTCCAATCCTTCCACGTCGAAGAAAACGCTCAGCCCGGCCGCCTCCAACCCGGCTTTCACCTGCTCGGCAATCTCCCGGTCCACGCGCGCATAGGAAAGAAAAACATCAGCCATCGGAACATCTCTCTCTTGTCCGTTCTGCCTCCTGCGAGAGACGCGTTTGAGGGCTCACCGGAAGGCCCATCCAAACACAACGCCCGCCGCGCGCTCCCACCATGGCACGACCGGCGGCGCACAAACATCCTCCCCCTCCCGGCCACGAAGGATCGGCGCCGCAAAGGTCGTCACGCTATCCAACTTGCGCACGGTGCCGACACCCTGCAGCTTCTCCGCGCACACATCGGCCACATCCACCGCAGATACGCGGGCGCGCATCACATAGTCCATGTCCCATGACCGCACTTCGCCCGAGTAGGATGCCGTTACCAGCGTCCGGCCATCATCCAGCCAGGCAATCTCGTCGGTCGGGTCCCGCACCTGCACATAAGCGAGGGGCGCGCCGGTTGCCGAATCCATGATCCACCGGCCGCCGCCCGGCTCCCAGACCAGCAAGCGCGTTCCATCCGGTGAAAAGCTCAACCGGATATCGCTCATCCCCGCCTGCAACGGATTGCCGATAGGCGCGCCCGTCTTTGCGTTCCAGAGGCGCACGGTCCATTCGTCATTCGCCGTCGCCGCATACCGCCCGTCAGACGACAGAAGGATCCGGTTCACCTCCTGCGATCCGTGACGCATCTCCACGCCCGTCGGCGCGCCGGTGGCCGTATCATACTGCCGCACGAAAACACCTTCTGCCACAAGCACGGTTGCGCCATCCGCCGATAGTACAGCCTCCCAGATGTCGCCTGAGGGCACAACCATGATGCCCGACGGTTCGCCCGTCGCTGCATCCCACACGCGCAGCTCCCTTGTGCCCCAGGTCACCAGCCGCCGGCCATCCGGCGAAAAGGCTGCGCCGAGAATCTCGCTGTTTGCCAGTGACCCTTCTTCGTCCGTAGGCGGCGAATGCTGCAAGGGCTTTCCTGCATCTGCGCCCGTTTCAAGGTCCACCAGTTGAGCTGCAGTGCCGCTCCAGACCACCCACCGCCTGGCGGCTTCGGAGACCGGCGGCGCGCCCGCCCCCGTATGCGACCGGGCCGCGCCAAGGCGGGAAAATGCTTGCGTGTCCCAGAGGTGCGCCGTTGTCTGGTCGTCGAGCGTCAGCAGCCGCCGGCCACCGGCGGCGAAGTCAGCCGCCATCAGCTGCGTCTCGTGCTCCATCAGCGCTTCGGACCCCTCGCCGGTCTGCGTATCGATGATCTGCACAGCGCCTTCATACCACAAGGCCATCTGCGGCAGGCTCCTGTCGAAGACAGCACCCCAGAAACCCTGCTCGCCAACCACCAGGCCGCTTCCGATCTCCTTTCGCGCGGACGTATCCCACAAGGCCGCAAGGCCGCTTTGCGTCCATGTAAAGAGGCGCGAGCCGTCCGGAGACAGCATCGCGCCATAGTCATTCTTCGGGGCGGCCGGATCGACGCCCATGGCCCGCCATGTCGCCAGTTTCCAGATCGAAACCCGGTTGTCGGAAATCGTCAGCACACGGTTTCCATCCGGCAGGAAGACTGGCGGCACCGCAAAATTGTTGTGCGGCAAGGCTCCGCCGAGGCGGTTTCCTGTCCCGGCATCAAGTATATAGGCCCTGCCATCGGTGGTGCCCAGAATGGACTCGACGGTCGCCACGAAATTCCCATCCGGCGATACGGCCACAATGTCGATGAAGTCCGGCGTATCGAAGGGGACTCCGGCCGTCGAAATCGGGATGAGCCCGTCGGCCTCGGCTTCCAGCATCTGGCTTGCAGTCATATCCGTGAGGATGTTGAACTGCGTCAGCCCCTGGCTCCAGGCGATGAACGCGCCGCGCCCCGGCAGGAGGTATTCACCATTATAGGTTTGGCCCGGCGACATATCGAGCGCCAGCTGCATGCCGGTCTCAAGGCTCCAGACTTTCGGCCCGCCGAGGAACGTTGATGTCAGCAGCAGGCCTTCCTTCTCTGAAACAGACACCCGGTCCGGCCAGATTTCCACGCGGATCGCCTCACCCACGGGGGCGCCCGTCATCATGTCGTGAATCTGGACCGTATCGTCCTCGCTCCAGGTCAGGAAACGTTGCGCGCCGGGTATGAACCGCACGTCCCTCACCCTGGCCGCAACGGGAGACGCCGCCATCACGCGGCCGTCCGCGATGTTCCAGTAGTCAAATCCGGGTTCGGATCGTTTCACCGCCAGCCATTGGCCATCCGGCGACAAAAGTGCGCCGGCAACCGTTCCCGCGCCGGGAAGGAACGGCCCTGCACGCCGCGCGCCTGTTGCCGGATCAAGAAGATACACGCCCTCTGCTTCGGTCAGCAAAAGCCCGCGGCCGTCTGCTGCAAACTTCGCCTCGAAGGCCCAGCCAGTATTGATCCGCAGTGCCTCTGCGGGCGGCGAACCGATCTTCCACAACCGCGCGCCACCATCGCTGTGCAGCGTCACGACTTGTGCGCCATCCGGCGAAATTGCAGAGCCAACGAGATAATTTCCGGGCTGCACATCCGGTAGGATGATCCGTTCACCCACGGAGTTTCCCGTGCTGGTTTCCCATACCTGTACGCCATCATTGAACTCGGTCAGCAGGCGCTGTCCGTCTGCCGAATACTCGACCCGGCGAATGGCATCCGCGTCGCTGCCGCCCATCGGCGCGCCGATGGCTGAGCCGGTTTCCGTATCCCAAAGATAGATCCGCCCGGCGGCATCCTTTGAAGCCACCCTGCTCCCGTCCGGCGAAACAAAGACATCCAGCACGACATTCTCGCCACTTGTGGCCGAGGCAGCCTGCTCGAACGAAACCATATGCTGAAGGGCCTGCGCACTCTGGGCAAAGACTGCCCGCGCTTCATCCGTCTGCGGAGACAGGAAACTGTCCCTCGATGCGAGGATCGCCAGGTGCAGCGCGCGCATGTAGTCGCCCTTGGCGAACAGCTGTTCGGATGTCCGCGCCAGCATCAGGCTCTCGCTGCGACCGAGGTTCCTCTGCCCATTGACGACGAACCATGCCCCCGCCAGCGTCGCGATCAGGGTCGTCAGCACAAAGACGGCCGTCACGCGCCGCCAGAAGGCGCGGCGTGCCGCGTCGCGTTTGATCTGCTCCCGGCTTGCGGCGATCCATGCGAGGAACAGCTCGCCCGGCTCCGGCTCATTGCGGGGGCGGGCCAATGCCCAACGTTCGGCCTCCTCCACCGCGCCTTCGCGCAGCAGCAGGCTGCGCGGGCGCCCCCGCGTATCCCATTCCTGCACGCGCGCGAAATACTTGCGGCCTTCCCTGTGCCAGCCGACATTCGTCTGCAGCGCCGAGACCAGGGCCGCCAGCGCCGCGTCAAACCCCGGCCCGGTCTCCGAGAAGTTGATGCGCACATTCAGCGCGGCCAACCGCGGCGGCGCCTTCGCAAAATCAACGGGCCGCGCCAGCACGGCGATGATCCGCTTGCCCAACGCGCGGGCATACGCGATTTCCTCATCGCACACCGTGCTCGCCGCCGAATCCGGCGAAACGAGGAACACCATCACATCGGCCGAGGCGATCATCTCCTGCAGCCGCTTCCACCACTCATCCTCGGCGGAAATCCCGGCGCTCACGTTCAGCGGGTCATGCGCAGCCTGATCATAATCGGCGAGAAAACCGGCATCCATCAACCCGGTCGCCACCTTGGCCACAAGTTCGGAATCCTTGCGGGAATAGCTGAGGAATACCCGCGTGCGGGCGTCCTCCTGAGGCTGCTGATCCACCGACTGTCCCACCATCGGCTCCTGCCGCTGAACCGGTCCAAGTCACAGCAAAATCAGCGCGCTGGCAAGCCGCTCAATCCACCACCCGCAGGCCTTTGGTCTCGGCCCCGAAGGTCATAAGCACCAGCGAACAGGCATCCTCCGACAGGACCATTTCGAACGGCCGCGCTGTTGCGAAGAAGCGCGTCTCGCTTTCGGGGTAGAATTCCATGCCCTCAAACTGACCCTCAATCGTCGCCAACAGGCGGCCCTCGCCGGCCTCCAGTTTCAACGTAAGCGGCGTCTCTGTTTCCAGCACATAGGTCCCAGCATAGAGATCCAGCACGTCCGCTGGCACTTCGGTGCGCATCTTCACAGGGTATTCCCGCTTGATCCGGTCGGTCGACTGCGCGGCCACCATGCGCCATTGGCCGTCCGCTTCCTTACGCCAGATGACGGAGTAGCGCATCGAACCCGGCCGGGGCAGTCCGCCATAGTAGGAGGATACCAAATCCGTCCGCCCCCGGAACATAACGATGCCCGGCCCCAGAACAATCGTCTCGTCTTCGCTGGAGGTTTCCGAAATGATCCCGCGCTTGTCCTCTTCCCGCCGCGCCAGAATCTGCGCCTTGCCGATCCGGTTCCCCGAAAGGTCGATATAGGCATAGTCCTCCGACAGATACTTGGCGAACGTCTCCAGATCGCCTTCGGCCTGCGCCCGCATCGCCGCGAAGTCTGCGGCTTCCGCCTCGGCGATTAGGGCGGCATCATCCAGCTGCGCGGGCTCTGTTGCGCACCCTGTCAGCAGGCTGATGAAAAGGGCGAATACCAGGTTTTGTGGCCGCATGACCGGTCTCATTTCAGCTTGAACGCATGCGGCAAAAGCTCGCTGAGCCGGTAGTGCGCTTCGGCGCCTTCCGGCGTGAAGCAGAGCACTTCAAGGTCAGACCCGAACTCCGCCAGCACTTGCCGGCAGATGCCGCAGGGGGTGCCTGGTTCCGGACCGTTGGTGACCACGGCGACCGCCCGGAAGGACGTGTGCCCCTGACCGACGGCGGCGAACACGGCATTGCGCTCTGCGCAGCAGGTTGCGCCATAGGTGGCGTTCTCGACATTGCATCCGGCGATGATCTCACCGCCTGCCGTCAGCAGCGCTGCGCCGACCCGGTAGTTCGAGTACGGAACATAAGCGCGGGCCTGCACCGCAAGGGCAGCAGCCTTGAGGGCGGGCCAGTCGACCTGCGTCATCTGAACGGCGGCTCGTCGAACGCGCGGAGTTTGCGGCTGTGGAGGCTGGCGCCGCCGTCCTGAGAGAGGCGTTCCAGCGTTTCGATGCCGATGCGGATGTGTTCGCCGATGGCGCGTTCGTAGAAGCGGTTGGCGGCGCCGGGTAGCTTGATCTCGCCGTGCAGCGGCTTGTCGGACACGCAAAGCAGCGTGCCGTAAGGCACCCGGAGGCGGAAGCCGTTCGCGGCGATGGTGGCGCTTTCCATGTCGATGGCGACGGCGCGGCTCTTGTTGAAGCGGCGGGCCGAGGCGGTGAAGCGCAGTTCCCAGTTGCGATCATCGGTGGTGACGACCGTGCCGGTGCGCAGGCGTTTTTTCAGCGCTTCGCCTTTCTCGCCCGTGACCGCCGCGGCCGCTTCGGCGAGCGCGACCTGGACTTCCGCAATCGGCGGCACCGGAATTTCCGGCGGCAGCACAGCATCCAGCACATGATCCTCGCGCAGGTAGGCGTGGGCGAGCACATAGTCGCCGATCTGCTGCGAATGGCGCAGGCCGCCGCAATGGCCGACCATCAGCCAGACCTGCGGGCGCAGCACGGCCAAGTGGTCAGTGATCGTCTTCGCGTTGGACGGGCCAACGCCGATGTTCACCAGCGTGATGCCGGCACCATCTTTCGCACGCAGGTGATAGGCGGGCATCTGGAAGCGGCGCCACGGCGAGGCCTCGATGGCGGCGCGGCTTTCCGCCTGCGGCTGGGAAATCTCAAGCCCTCCGGGCACGGAAAGCGACTCGTAGCGGGTATGCCCGCCGAGCTGGGTCAGCGCCCAGTCACAGAAGGCATCGACATAGCGGTGATAGTTCGTGAACAGAACATAGTGCTGGAAATGGTCGACGGGCGTGCCGGTATAGTGCTGCAGGCGCTTCAGCGAGAAATCGACCCGCTGGGCATCAAACAGCGCAAGGGGCCGCACGTCATAGGGCTCGAACGGCTCGCCGTCGGCCACTTCGTCGCCGATCATCGTCAGCTTCGGCGAGGGGAACCAGCGGACGAGTTCGGCCGGGGCAATCTCTTCGAGGCCGGCGGCCTGCGAGGGATCCCAGACATAGGCATAGGGGATTTCGGAGTTCGAGCGCTCGACATGGACGTCCACGTCATAGTCCCGCATCAGGGGAGTCAACTGCTCTATCAGATAGGCGCGGAAGAAATCCGGCCGTGTGACGGTTGTCACATAGGTTCCGGCCTCGGACATCTTCCCGAAGGCGCGCGAGATCGGCGGCGGGGGGCCATCGGGATCGTAAACGATACGGATCTGCGGATAGCAGAACATGCCGCCGGCACGGGCTTCGCCATCGGGAGGCGTGCCGTCGTGCAGGAAACGGTTCAGGGCTTCGGAAAGGGCGGAAACAGCTTCGGCATAGAGCGCCTCAAGCGCGTCTACGATGGCTTTGGGTGTGGTGAGTTTTGACATGGCATCCATTGGCGCGGGTTCGCGGGGAAGTCAATTGTCTCGAAAGCCCCTCACCTCCCATCGCTTTGCGATGGGCCCCTCCTCTCCCAAGGGAGAGGGGTTGGGATGGCGTCTTGAGGTACTGGTCACCCGATCACCCTGACCCTTGGACCCCTGCCCTCGATCATCAGGGCCCACAAGGCCCAGACGAGGCCGTCTACGCGGTCGGGGGAGCCGGTGTCTTCGGGGGTGCCGAAGCGGCAGAGCTGGTCTTCGAGCATGTGGAAGGTGCCGTGGTGGTGGACGCGGCCCCGCTGGTAGAGGGCGGCGACGGGCTGGGCGCGGCCGCGTTTGCCGATTCGGGCGGTGACGAGGCGGACGGGCATCTGCGTTCCGGTCATTGCGATGACTTCGCGGACCATGTCGCCGCCCTGGTTGGCTTCGGCGAGGATCTGCGAGGCGCCGCCGATTTCGGCGAGGTGGACGGCGCGCAGCGCCCAGTCGAGCGGTTTCAGGCGAGGCGCGGAGGCATCGCCCAGAACGTAGCCGACGTCATCCTTCACGCCGGCAAGGATGATGCCGCAGGCATCGGCGCCGGGCCTCACGGAGATGTTCGGGTCGACCGCGACGATACAATCATCGAACATGGCCGGCACTTCTGCCACGCGCAGGGCTTCGATCTGTGAACGGAGGAACATGGCGCCTGCCGGATCGTCTATCATTTCGCCGTCCAGCTCCTGCCGGCCGAGCTGGGTGCCGCCATAGGCGGCGTGCATCACGTCCACGAAACCGGGCGCGAGGTTGGCGGCATTGTCGGCCATGCGGGTGCGCGTTTCTGCGACCATCGGATCGACCTTCAGCCTGCGGATCAATCCGGTGGCGCGCGGCGTGGTGGTGACGTGTGAAAGCGGATGCGGGCCGAGGCGGAGGACGAGCTGGAGGTTGTCCCAGACAGGCTCTCCCCGCGCCCAGGCGCCGGCTTCGTCGCACCAGGCGAGATCGAACTGGGGGCCGCGCAGGCTGTCGGCATCCTCGGCGCTGAAGCAATAGGCGACGGCGCCGTTTTCCCATCCGAGCCGGTGGCGCGAGGGCTGCCAGACGGGGACGTCATCCTTATCCTTTGCCGAGGTGCGGATCAGGCCGCTCGGGCCCTCGATCATCACTTCGCGGACGTCGTTGAAGGTCGGCGCCACCAGCGCCACCCGGCGATAGCCCGCCCGCAGCACGGCCCAGCGCACCCATTCCGCCCCTGCCCGCGTCTTGCCCGCGCCACGATCGCCCGAAAGCAACCATGTGCGCCGAAGGTCCGGCGGCGCCACTTGCGTAGGGCGCGCCGGGAGGAGGAAGGGATGCCGGAGCAAGAGATTTTTTTCGATTTTTCGATCTGGAGGAAGCCCTTCTGGTGAATCTCCAATAGAATCTGGCGTCTCCACTCCCGATTCCATTGCAGCCAGTGTTTGGAACTCATCAATGAGTGTATCTTCGGTATCGTCTGTGTACGTTCCATTCTCATCCTTTATCGTTTTTTATCGCTGGCTCTCGGGCGCGCGGCGTGCAGCTTGCCGAGGATTCCGACGAGTTCCCGGGCGAGCGGATCGTTGGCGGCCATCAGCGCGGCGGCGGACTGGTCGCGCACTTCCTCTGCGACGAGACGGTCCATCTCGCCGGGGCCCGCCGGGCCGCACAGGCCGTGCTGTTGCAGACGCCGGTAGATGGTGGCCGGCCCGGTCGAGAGCCAGGCGGCGATGTTGGGCACCGTCCAGCCGAGCAGCCAGACGAGGCGGAGTTGACGCAGGGCGCGTTCGCTGTCCGGGCGAAGGCGAGGCGAAGTTCGGGGGATGACGTCGTGTTTTGCCATGGCCGGAGCATAGGACCGGCGCAGACCCCACCGGAGTGGCGCGGCGGGATCGCCGGTGGCCAGGCCGCGCGCTTCGGGCGCAACCTTTCGCGGGCGCCTATATCCGGCGCCCTGCGCTGAACTGTCATTGACTTGACAGAGTCTTCCGGCAGGACGTGTTTCCTGTCCGCACCATCCATGAAGGGAAATGCCATGCCTGCATCACGCCTTATCCTCGCTGCCGCGTCCACGCTCGTGCTGGCGGCCTGCCAGTCCTGGCCCTGGAGCGCGGACGACACGGCCGCGAGCGCAGCGCCTGTCGACGCCGGAAAGCCGGCGGCGGAAACCATTGAACCTGTGACGCCGGAGGCCGCCCCCATGGAAGACGCAGAAACCTGCGCCGTGCTTGAAAGCCGCGACTGGGCGGCCTGGGTGAACCGGATGCCGGGTCCCGGCGCGGTGCCGACGCTGCATGTGACCGGCAAGGTGGACGTGCGCACGGGCGGCTACACGTTCGAGTGGAAGAAGGGTCCGCTCGACCGCTCGGCCACACCGGCGCTGCGCCTGAAGCTTTTGCCGAAGGCGCCGGACGGGATGGCGACGATGGCGATCACCACCGAAGAGGTGAAGTTCGAGGAGGCGCTCAGCGGCATCACTTACAGCCGCGTGATCGTCAGCTGTGGCGGCATCACTCTGGGCGAAATCAACGAGATCATGGACGTTTACTGATGCGGCGGTTTTTTCTTGCCGCGGCAGGGGCGATGATTGCCCTGGCCGCCTGTTCGCGCGGTGAACAGGCGGCAGCGCCCGCTGCCGATCCGGAAGCGGCGATCGAGGAAGCCCTTGCGAATGATGACGAGGCCGGAGCGCAGAGCGATGCCACGATCAGCGGCACGGCGAACTGGGACGCGATCACGTTGCCGGAGACGGCGCGGCTGATCGTCGAAGTGAATGACATTACCCGTCCGCCGGAAGGCGGGGACTTGCTGATGCGGGAAGAATTTCCGCTGACGGACGCTCCGCCTGCAGCCTTTTCGGGCACGGTTTCGAAATTCGACCTGATCCCCGGCGGGAACCTTGTGCTGAGCGCGCGGGTGCAGGATGGATACGCCATCCTGCTGGCGACGGATGGCAGCGTGGACATTGCCGATTTTGGCGAAACAGCGGGTGTGGAGCTTTTCCTGTTCAGTTCTGAAGACCTGGCGAACGGCCTGCCGCGGGAGATGATCACGCCGCAGGGCACGGCGTATACGTGCGGCGGCGAGCCGGTGACGATCGCCCTGGAGGCCGGGGCGGCCTATGTAACCTTCAGCGACGGCAAGAGCATGAAGCTGCCGAAGCTGGACGGTGCGGCGGGCGGCGCGGTGCAGTTTTCCACCGGGCGATTCGTGGTCGAGCAGCAAGGCGAGGCGATTCGCTTCGGACGCGGCCGGGCGATGCCCATGGCCTGCCAGCCGGCACCCTGAGCATGGCGCATGCCTTCCGTACACTGACGGCGCTGGTCGCATGGTCCGGGCTGGTGATCCAGCTTTGGATCCTGCTGACGAGCGGCCAGTTTGCCCTCCCTGTGCATGCGGTGTGGCGCTTCTTCGCCTTCTTCACAATCCTGACGAACATCCTGGTTGCGGTGGTTTCCACGGTGTCGGTGCTGGCGCCTCGAAGCGCAGCGGGGCGGTTCGTGGACGGGGCCAATGTGCGCGCGGCGTTGCTGCTTTACATTGGCGCAGTCGGTATCGTGTATCACCTGCTGCTCGCGGGCCTTTGGGCGCCGGAGGGCTGGCAGCTGCTGGCGGACCGGCTGCTGCATACGGTGACTCCGGTAATGGTGGCACTTGGCTGGCTGGCCTTTGACGAGAAGCGCGGGCTGAGTTTCAAGGCCTTGCCTGCTTATCTGATCTATCCGGTCGGCTATACCGGATATGCCCTCGCGCGCGGCGTGGCGGACGGGTTCTATCCCTACCCTTTCATCGACGTGACGCAGATTGGCTACGCGGGGGCGTTTGCGAACATTGCGGGCCTCGCGGCCTGTTTCGTGGCGGGAGGCGCGCTGATCATCATGATCGGAAAGACACTGTCTTCCTTCGGCATCCGGACCGCACCGGAGGGCTGACCCGTCAGGCGGTGGTGGTGGGATCCGCCGGGACGGGTTCCTCAAGGATGAATCCATCCTCGCCGTGTACGGCCAGCTGCGTGAGGCGCGGAAGGTCCAGCACATCGATGCGGCTTCGCGAGCGGCGGATCAGGCTGGCGGCCTCGAGATGCTGCAGCAGGCGGTTTGTCCATTGGCGCGAGGCCATGATGGAGAGGGCCAGCTGGTCCTGCGTGATCGGCGAGATGGTACGCGACGTGACGCGCTCGCTCTGCACATTTGAGGCAAGATCAACGAGCCGGCGCGCGAGGCGCTGCAGCGGCGTGAAGGCGAGATGTTCGATGATGTGCGAATAGAGCGCGCGCAGCGTGGCAAGTTCCGGCGCGACCATGCGGGAGAGCGATTCCGTATCCTGGAAGAAGATGCGGCGCACGGCGGGCAGCGGGAGGTGCAGCACTTCGCAGGGCTGGCTGGCGACGACATTGAACGTGTAGTTCTGCTCGTCCATGCAGGCCAGAAAGCCGGTCCAGTCACCCGGCCGATGCATGGCGACGAGGATGTCGAGCCCGGCAATCGTAGTGCCGATGACCTGCGCTTCGCCGCTGACGAGACCGAAGAGGCCGGTGGCGGGATCGCCCTGGCGGAAGATATGCTTGCCGCGTTTCAGCTTCAGCCGGACGGCGCTGCGCAGGATGTCGTCCTGCATGGCCTCCGGCAGGCTGGAGAACCAGGCACCGCGCCTGAGATCAATCTGCGCCTTGGTTTGCATGGCATGTCTCCCCTGCAGGCTGAGGCTAGTTCCTGAACCTTCTCTGTCAATCGCGCGACAGTGCATTTCTGCCTTTAAAGGTAGAAAACGGGCGCAACGCAAACGTTTCGGGGCGCTGGACGGCCGGGAACAAGCGCCTGCCGTGCACGTTGCACGCAAAGCCCGGCCGGCGGGTCGGCCGTCCCAATCGGGACAAGCATTCGACACAGTTTCCGGCGACAGGGATTGCCGGCCACCAACAGACAAGGGGAAACCGAGATGAAAACTTCTGGCTTGATACCGGCGACCGTAAGGAGGGACGTGTTTTTCCCGCTGGTTTCCGCGCTCGCGCTGGCCGGCATTTCGGCGTGTAACCTTACCCCGCCGGCGGCGCCAGCCGAAGGCACGGCGGCGCTGACGCCTTCCGCCACGCCGACCGTGACTGGAACGGCGACCTACCGTGAACGGATGATGCCTCCGTCAGGATCCGTGCTGAAAGTCGTGTTGCAGGATACCTCGCTGGCCGATGCGGCGGCGGTGAACCTGGCGGAATTCTCCGCGCCGCTGGACGAAGGCGGCGTGCCCAAGACCTTCACGCTGACGCCGACGCAGGCGATGGACCCGCGCATGACATATACGGTGCGCGCAACGATCCTCGGGCCGGATGCGGCCCTGCTGTGGACAACGGACACCGTAAACCGCGTACCGGTGACCGGCGCAGCGAGCGTGGATATAGGCGAACTGGTGATGGTGAAGGTGACGCCGTATGAGGCGCCCGCCTCGCCGCTGGGCGGGGGCGAATGGATCATCGAGTCGGTGGGCGGCCAGGCGACGCCGGGTCCGCGCGCGCCGACGATCAATTTCGGCGATGACGGCCGCGTGGGCGGATTCGGCGGCTGCAACAGCTATGGCGGCAGCTATACCCAGACCGGCGCGAAGATCACCTTCACGCCGATCATCAGCACCATGATGGCCTGCGCGGCGGGTAACGTCATGCAGATTGAAAGCGCGATCGGCGCAGCCCTGAGGGGCGATGCGACGTATGCGATCAACGGCGACGGCAAGCTGGTGATCAATGCCGCCAACGGCACGGAGATTGTCGCGATGCGCCCGGCGGCGATCAAAGTGGCGGGCACGACCTGGATTGTGGAAGGCATTGGCGGCGTGGCGATGGTTTCCGGGAAGGAGCCGGTCATCACCTTCACTGGCGACGGCCAGATCAACGGCACGACGGGGTGCAACCGCTTTTTCGGCGCCTATGCGCAGGAAGGCAACAAGCTGACCTTCAGCGGCGTGGGCATGACCAAGATGGCCTGTATGGAAGACGGCCTGATGCAGCAGGAAAGCACCTTCGCCGGCATTCTTTCGGGCGCAGCGGCGGCGAGCCTGGACGGCGCGGGCAAGCTGACCCTCATGGGCGAGAAAGGCGTGGGCTTTGTCGCCGCGCCGGTGGTGCCGGTCACCATGTCGACGCCGGTTGACCCCGCCGTGCTGCAGGGCGCGGCTTGGATCGTGGAAGATATCAACCGGAGCGGCGTGATTGACAATTCCCGCCTGACGCTGACCTTCGGGGCGGACGGGCGCGTGAGCGGATCGGGTGGCTGCAACAATTTCAGCGGGACTTACTCCGTGGACGAAAGCAAGCTGACCCTGTCGCAACTGGCGATGACGCGCCGGGCGTGCCTTGCCCCGGCAATGTCGATGCAGGAAACGAAGTATACCGGCGCGTTGGGCGGCATAACCGCCTGGGTGAT
>CAZXQD010000006.1:60542-62601 GCA_964643405.1 uncultured Hyphomonas sp.
CCGCCGATAACGCCGCCATCGTTGCGTGTAATGACCAATACACTTGGACGCGGGGGTGAGGCTTCGCCGAAATCCGGCCAGCGGGTTGTCGGGTTCTCGTAGCTCGCCCCTTCCCCGTCGCCGGGGTGCTGGACGGCAAGGAAGAGCGTTTCGCCATCCGGCGTGAAGCGCGGTCCGCAGAGTTCGGCACCGATCGGTACACGGAAGAAATGGCGGCCGGAGCCGCGGCGCTTGCCTTCGGTCTCGATGGCCCAGAGGCCGTCGGCGGCACCGGTATCGTCGTTGCCATCAGTGGAGACCCAGAGGCGGCCCTTGGCATCGACGGCGCAATTGTCAGGGCTCGCGAGCCAGCCATTCTCCGAAGTGAAGGGATTCCAGGTGGCGCCGACTTCGGCGATGGCGGGATCGCCGCAGCGGACGAGGATTTCCCAGCGCGAAGTTTCGGAGGTGAAGTCGCCGCCAGGTTCCGTGATCTCGATGATGTGGCCGAAGCGGTTCGCCGCGCGCGGGTTCGCGGCATCGACCTGATCCGGTTTGCGGCGGTCATTGTTGGTGAGCATCACCCAGACGCGGCCGGATTTTGCATCAGGCTCGACATCTTCGGGCCGGTCCATGGGCGTCGCGCCAAGGAGATCGCCGGCGCGGCGAGTTTCGATCAGAACGTCTGCCTGCGAATTAAATCCGTTGGCCGGCGTGAGCGGGCCAGTGCCGAAGACGAGCGGGAGCCAGGTGACGGTGCCGTCCTCGTTGAAGCGGGCGCAGTAGAGCGTGCCGGTATCGAGCAGATCCATGTTGGCGGCTCGGTTTACGGGGTCATAGCGCCCCGCTGAGACGAACTTGTAGACATAGTCGAAGCGCTGGTCGTCGCCGGAATAGAGCACAACGCGGCCATCGGGAGCGATGACGCTTTCGGCGCCTTCATGCTTGAAGCGGCCGAGGGCGGTGCGTTTCTTTGGCGTCGAAGCGGGGTCCATCGGATCAACCTCGACGATCCAGCCGAAGCGGTTGGGCTCGTTCGGCGCCTTCGACAGATCGAAACGATCCACGAACTTGCCCCAGCCATACCAGCTGCCAGGCACGCCCATGCGCTTGTGGTTGTCCGCCTCCGGATGATCTTTGGGAAGCTCGCCCATGAAATTGCCGTTGATGTTCTCTTCGGCCATCAGGTAGGTGCCCCAGGGCGTGATGCCGCCGGCGCAGTTGTTCATGGTGCCGAGGACGCGGGTGCCGGTGGGGTCTTCGGCGGTCTGCAGGCGCGGATGGCCGGCGGCAGGGCCGGTCAGCTGCATCGGCGTATCGGCGGTCAGGCGTCGGTTAAAGGGCGAGCCGATGACCGGGCGCCAGCCCTCAGCCTGCTTACGGATTTCGACCACGGTGCCGCCATGCGCGGCGATTTCCGTGAGCGCGATCTCGCGCGTGATGCCGGCGGCATCATCTTCGCGCACGCCGGGGAACATCAGGTGCGTCGAGGTGTATTCGTGGTTCACACAGAGGAGGCCGCGCGGGGCGCCGTCCGTATCCGGATCAAGCGGGATGAAGCCGATGAAGTCGTTGTTGTAGCCGAACTGCCGGCGCTGGGCTTCGGCGGTCTGGTTCAGCGGATCGAAGGGCGGGCTGTCTTCCCAGAGGGCATCGCCCCAGCGCAGGAGGAGCGCGGCGTTGTAGCCTTCGGCGACGTGATGGAACTTGTCCATGCCGCGCGTGATCTCCGGGAAGCTGAAGGCCGGCGCGGGGCGCGGCATTTCCTGCGTGGCGGCTGTGGCAGCCTCTTCCGGGCGGACGGCGCAGGCGGCAAGCGCGAGGCCGGAGACCGCCGTGAGACCGCCGAGGAAGCCGCGGCGCGAGAGGCGGCGTTCGACGATGTCGCCGATAGTGGGCGCGCCTTCGCGCACGCGAGGGTTCAGCGAAATATTCTCTGACTCGTCCATCGAAACTCTCTCATCCCGCCTGATGCCGAGCGCTTCACCTCGCACGGGCAAGTGACAGGAAGATGACACCTATCCGGAGGCGCGGATCAAGGCTCCATCACGGGATAGGGCTCGAGACTGGCAAGGTCGAC
>CAZXQD010000006.1:62701-68337 GCA_964643405.1 uncultured Hyphomonas sp.
TGCAGGCAGCCACAAGCAGCAGGAGCATGGACAAGAGAGTAACGCGGCACGCGGGCATTCACTTGGGCTTTCAGCAGGGCGGGATTCGCGAGCCTGATAGTCGGGCGGAGATCCCACGATGACAAGACCGGCAGGGCGGTCAGGGCGCCTCCGGGAGATCCAGCACAAGCACCAACCGCGGCGCCCTGCCCTCCGGCATGGGCGGAGATTTATGCAGCGCCCGAGGAACCTGGTTACCCCGCTTTCCGCGCAGGAGCAGTAGGTCCCAGGCCGCTGCCTGGCCCGCTTCGTTGGTTTCGGGCAGAAACCAGTGCGTGCCCTCGCCGCGATACGTGACGATCAGGCGCCAGCCTGTGCGATCCTGATGAAAACGGCGACAGGCATCGTCCGCCACGCATTCCATGCGCAGGCGAAGGGGCAGGTGCGGCGCGGCGTCGCGAACTGCCTCAATGAGAACGGCGACATCCTTGCACACGACGTCTCGTGCGACGCCCAACAGACCAAATGTACTCGCCGCGCAGTCGACCGCGCAGGCGGGGTCGGCGCGCACCTCCGCACGAAAGAATGGTTCTGCGGGCAAAAGGCAAAAGCGCGCGAGGGCCTTTGCCGCACCGGGCGGCGGGCTGCGCGGCAGATGCACGAGTTCGGTGCCTTCCTCACCGATGAAGGCCGTCAGGGCAGCAAGCGAGCCGGCCCTGGCGAACGGGCTTCGGGAGGTTTTCGGTAGTCGCATCTTGACGGGATGAATCATGATCGGCATTAAATGTTATGTTATTACATATTGCAATTCGAATTGTGAGCCTCCCATGACTCTTCCGGTGACTGTGCTTTCCGGTTTCCTCGGCGCAGGAAAGACAACGCTGCTGAACCACATCCTGAACAACAGGGAAGGCAGACGGGTGGCAGTCATCGTCAATGACATGAGCGAGGTGAACATCGACGCCGAACTGGTGCGCGATGGCGCCGGAATGTCGCGTACCGATGAAACGCTGGTGGAGATGTCCAACGGATGCATCTGCTGCACGCTGCGGGACGACCTGTTGAAGGAAGTAACGCGGCTGGCGCGGGAAGGACGATTTGACTATCTGGTGATCGAGTCGACCGGGATTTCCGAGCCCCTGCCCGTCGCTGCGACATTCGACTTCCGCGACGAAGCCGGCTTCTCGCTGGGGGATCTGGCGCGCATCGACACGATGGTGACCGTCGTGGATGCAGCCAACCTGCTAAAAGACTACTCGAGCGCGGACTTCCTTGCGGACCGCGGCGAAAGCCTGGGGGACGGCGACCAGCGCCCCCTTGTACAGCTGCTGGTGGAACAGATCGAGTTTTCTGACGTGATTGTCCTGAACAAAACCGATGCTGTCTCTGCTGCTGATCTGGACATCGTGCGCAAGCTGGTGCGGGCACTCAATCCGGATGCGGACATTGTGGAAAGCAGTTTTTCGCGTGTGCCGCTGGCGCGCGTGATGGGCACCGGACGGTTCGACTTCGAAAAGGCGCAGGATCATCCCCTATGGGCGAAGGAGCTCTACGGTTTTGCCAACCACGTTCCGGAAACAGACACTTACGGCATCGAGAGCTTTGTCTACCGCTCCCGGCGGCCATTTGATCCCGCCAAGCTGCACGCCTTCTTCAATGAGAGTTGGCCGAATGTGGTGCGCGCGAAGGGATTTTTCTGGATAGCAACGCGGCCGGACTGGATCGGCGAAGTGAGCCAGGCGGGTGCACTTGTGCGCCATCAGGGCATGGGCCGGTGGTGGGCCGTGACGTCGCGCGAGCGCTGGCCGGCCTCGGCCGACTTTGACGCCTACATTGGCGGCATCTGGGACCCTTCAGTCGGCGACAGGCGACAAGAAATCGTGTTCATCGGGATAGGCATGGATGAAACGGCGATGCGTCGCCGGCTCGATGCCTGCCTGACGGATATCCGGCACGGCAGCACGCCTGCCCGCATGCGGGCACGCGACGATCTGGCTGATCCATTCCCGGCGTGGGGACAAGTAGCAAAAGCCGGTTGATCTCGCGCCCCTTGGAGGCGGCTCTGTGAGAAGCTAAGGCTGGGTGCGACACCGCACGCAGAGAGCCCCGCCTCCCCCATGACTGACGCTGCCCGTACACTGATCGGCATTGACCTTGGCACGACCAATTCGCTGGTGGCGGTGTTCGGGGATGAGGGGCCTGTGCTGGTGCCCAACAGCCTGGGGGAATTCCTGACGCCTTCGGCGGTGGGGTACGGCGATGATGGCGCGCTGCTGGTGGGGCGGGCGGCGAAGGACAGGCTGCTGACGCATCCGGCGCTGACGGCGGCGCGGTTCAAACGGTACATGGGCACGAACCACGAAATGACGCTGGGCAAGAAGGCGTTCCGGGCGGAGGAGCTTTCCTCCTTCGTGCTGCGCGCGCTGCGGGCGGATGCGGAGGCGTATCTGGGGCACGAGGTGACCGAGGCGGTGATTTCGGTGCCGGCGTATTTCAACGACATCCAGCGCAAGGCGACGATCACGGCGGCGGAGTTTGCGGGCCTGAAGGTGAACCGGCTGATCAACGAGCCGACGGCGGCGGCGCTGGCCTATGGCCTGCAGGACCGGCAGGGCGAGTCGACGTTCCTGGTGGTGGACCTGGGCGGGGGGACGTTTGATGTTTCCATCCTGGAGATGTTTTCCGGGGTGATGGAAGTGCGCGCCTCGGCGGGGGATGCGTTCCTGGGCGGCGAGGATTTTACCGATGCGCTGGCGATGGAACTCGGCCGGCAGATCGGCGTGAAGCCGGAGGACGTGAGCCGCGAAGACGGGGCGCGCCTGCGGGCGCTGGCGGACCGCATCAAGGTGCAGCTGAGCGAGGCGGCGGAGGCGCGGGCGGAGTTTGCGCTGAAGGGCGAGGCGCGGCCGGTGAGCATCACACGCGAGAAGTTCGAGGAAATCACCGATCCGATCCTGAAGCGGCTGCGCCTGCCCATCCAGAGGGCCATTTCAGACGCGAGCCTGCGCGCGGACGACCTGCACCGGATCATCACCGTGGGCGGTGCAACGCGGATGAGCGCGGTGCGCGCGCTGGTGACGCGGCTGTTCAAGCGGTTTCCGGAGTATTCGATCGATCCGGACCATGTGGTGGCCCTCGGCGCTGCGGTGCAGGCGGGGCTGGCGGCGCGGCACAAGGCGCTGGACGATGTGGTCATGACAGATGTTTGCCCGTTCACACTAGGCTTCGAGACATCCATCCAGGTCGGCGAGGGAAAGTACGAGCACGGACAATTCTCGCCGATGATCGAGCGCAATACGGTGGTGCCGGTGTCCAAGGCGGACATCATCTCGCCGTTGCATCCGAACCAGCACGAGATTGCGCTGCGCATCTTCCAGGGCGAGAGCCCGTTCGTGAAGGACAATATCCTGATCGGCACGCTGCACATTCCGCTGCGCGGCGGGCCGAAGGACGACAAGTCCGTGGAGCTGCGCTACACCTATGACACATCCGGCGTTCTGGAGGTGGAGGCGACACCGCTGGCGACGAAGAAGATGGAGCGGCTCGTGATCGAGGGCAATCCGGGCAGCCTGCCCCGCGCCGAGATCGAGAAACGGCTGAAGGCGCTGAGCGCGATCAAGATCCACCCGCGCGACCAGCAGGAGAATGCGGCGCTGGTGGCGCGGCTGAAGGCGGCGTATGAGAACTGCCTGGGCGACAGGCGGCAATCCGTTGGCAGACTGATTGCGGAGTTCGAGAGCGTATTGTCGCGGCAGGACGTGCGCGAGATCAGCGAAGCGCGCCGCAATATCGAGCAGATCATCGGCAACTTCGAACGCGACGATGTCTTCTGATCCCTTCGACCTGCTGGAACTGGACCGGGCGACGGCGACGGACGCGGATGTGCGCCGGGCCTATGCGGCGAAGCTGAAAGTGACGCGGCCGGAGGATGACCGGGCGGCGTTCATGGCGCTGCGCGCAGCGTTCGAGCGGGCGCGCAATGAAGTGCGCTGGCGGGACGAGGAGGCCGAGTACCGGTATGAAGAGGATGACGAGGACGAGCAGGACCATAGCCCGCCGGATGCGTATGGGCAGTCTTCGGCGGACACCGGGTGGCCACCGTTAGCGCGCGTGGAGCCACCTGCCCCGGATGCGCCCGCCGAGATGGGTCCCGAACCTGCTGCGCCGGCTGAAACGCCGGCTTATGATGTCCAACTTGTTCCGTATGATGAGGATGATGCCCCGCCCAGCGCGGCGGAGCTCGACTTCGACCGGCGGCTCGACGCGGTGTTCGACCGGCTTGTCGACCTGTTGACGACGGGCGCCTATGGCGCCGCACAGAAGGACGTGTTGCGCATCATTGATGACGCCGACGTGGCGGGCATCGAGGAATATCAGGCGATGCAATGGCGCGTGCGCGATTTCATCTGTGACCGGACGGGATTCAATACCGAGCCGCAGGCGCTGCGCGTGCCGGACTGGCTGACTCTGGACCTGTTTGACGCGCTGGACGGCTATTATGGCTGGACGCGCCAGCCAGTGATGAACGGGTGGGTGCGGCGGCTGAATGACTGGCTGGCGCGGGTGCGCCGGGAGCTGGCGATGGCGGCGATGCCGCCTGCCGAGCGCAAGCAGGCCTTGCTGGCCGAGACAAAGGCCGACCTGTTCGGCACCAAGGACGGCGAACGGGCCGGCGGCGGCTCCGGCAGCGGCGGCGCGATCTGGTTGTGGATCGGCGCGGGCATCCTGATCAGCCAGCTGGTGCGCTTTTTCGCGGGCATGGGCGGCGGCTGACGCCGGGGCATGACTGTTGCGGACCGGGGAACGCGGTTAGATTTGAGACAAGGATGCGGGTGACTTGCGCGGCAAGACGCGGGCCCCGGCACGATTATGGAGGAGTTTCCCATGGCCGATACCGGCGCGCTTGATCTTGGATTTGACCCGGCGGCCCTGAAGGCGCGCTATCTGGCGGAGCGCGACAAGCGCGTGCGCAAGGACGGCAACGAGCAGTATGTGAACGTGACCGGGCAGTTCGCCCACTATCTCGATGACCCGTATACGGAGCGTGTGGAGAGGGCGCCGGTGAAGGATCATGTCGAGGTGGCGGTGATCGGCGGCGGGTTCGGCGGGATGCTGGCGGCAGCGCGCCTGCGCAAGGCGGGCTTCAACGACATCCGCATGATCGAGACCGGCGGCGCGTTCGGCGGCACCTGGTACTGGAACCGCTATCCCGGCGCGGCGTGCGATATCGAGAGCTATATCTACCTGCCGCTTTTGGAAGAGACCGGCTTCATGCCGAAGGAAAAGTATACGAAGGCGCCCGAAATCCTGGCGCACTCCAAGCGGATCGCGGAACACTTCAACCTGTTCGACAAGGCCCTTCTGAGCACCGGCGTAACCGGCATGAAATGGAACGCGAAGAAAAAGGCCTGGACGATCGAGACGGACCGGGGCGACAAGTTTACCGCGCAGTTCGTGGTGATGAGCAACGGGCCGCTGAACCGGCCGAAGCTGCCCGGTATTCCGGGCGTCGAAACGTTCAAGGGGCACAGCTTCCATACGAGCCGGTGGGACTATGCCTATACTGGCGGCGGACCCGAGGGCGGGCTGACGGGCCTGAAGGACAAGGTGGTGGGCATCATCGGCACGGGCGCGACCGCCGTGCAATGCGTGCCGCA
>CAZXQD010000007.1:0-67572 GCA_964643405.1 uncultured Hyphomonas sp.
GGCCGCCCAGCGTTGCGAGGAAGCCGCCCCATGCGCATGAAGATGTTCGCTGCAGAGTCGATGGAAGCTGCCAAGGCGATGATCTTCGCGGAGATGGGCTCTGATGCCGTGATTCTGTCGGAGCGCGAAGTGGAGGGCGGCGTCGAAGTGCGTGCCGCCATCGACCGGATGGGCGCCGCCGCCGTCAACAACGAGCCTGTTTTCCTCCGCGATGCCCGCGCCGGCGGCCATGGCCGGGGCATCGACAACCCGATGTTCGCCCGAGTGCGCGACGCGCTCCTCTGGCATGGCGCGCCCCAGCGCTTTGCCGACCGTGTCGCCCATGAAGGCGCCGGCCGCCTGCCGGGCCAGTTCTCGGCCCCGGAAGACGCGATGGCCGAAGGCCTCGGCCGCATGATCACGTGCGACCCGATCCCGGCGCGTCTCGACCGCGACATCCTTCTCGTCGGCCCGCCCGGCCACGGCCGCACCGCCACCGCCGCCAAGCTCACGCGCCGCGCCTCGGTCGCCCGCGCCGAGATCATTCCGCTCGCCGCAGACCTCGACGGCTCCGGTGCCGGCGCTCAGCTTGCCGCCTATCTTGAGCTTGAGCGCGAGCAGATCCGCGTCGCCGAAACGCCGGATGCACTGTTCGCAACCCTCCGTACACTGCGCAACGAGAACCGCCGCTGCGTCATCGACCTGCCGGCCATCAACCCGTTCGAAGGCGACGACCTTGCCAGCCTCGCCGATCTCGTCGCCGCCATCCGTGCCGAGCCCGTCCTCGTCCTCTCCGCCGAGGGCCACCCGGACGATCTCGCCGAGGCCGCCCGCGCCTTCCAGCGCGCCGGCGTGCGCCGTGCAATTCTCACCAAACTCGATGTCGTCCGCCGCCGCGGCGGCGCCATCTCGGCCCTGACGTCTGCGGGCATTGCCTTCTCGCACCTTGCCATCACGCCTTTCATCGGCGGCGGTCTGGTGCCAGCGGCGCCCTCGCGGCTCTCGGCGCTTCTGATGGAAGAAGCCCGAGGCGATGTCATCGCCCTAAGAGGAGCAGCGTGATCCCATGAGCTTCACCATGCGACGATCCCAGGACCGGCCCGCTGTGCGCCCCCCGCCGCGCGTTCTGCCTGCCTCCATCATTGCCGTCGCCAGCGGCAAGGGCGGCGTCGGCAAAACCTTCGTCTCGATCACGCTCGCCTCGGCCCTCGCCAAGGCCGGCCGCCGCGTTCTGCTGGTCGATGGCGACCTCGGCCTCGCCAACGTTGACGTCCAGCTCGGCATCGCGCCTGAAACCGATCTCGCCGCCGTTGTGGCTGGCTGGGTCGAACTCGACGATGCCGTCACGCCCGTCGATGGCGGGGCAGGGGGCGGCGGTTTCGACGTGCTGCCCGGCCGCTCCGGCTCCGGCGCGCTCGCAGAACTCCCGACGGAAGAAGTCGCGCGCCTTGCTGCCGGCCTGTCGGCGCTCGCGCTGCAATACGATCACCTCGTGCTGGACCTGGGCGCCGGCATCGAAGCCAACTGCATGCGTCTCGCCCGCGCCGCCGACAAATCCCTCGTCGTCATCACCGATGATCCGGCCTCGATGACCGACGCCTACGCCTTCATCAAGGTCCTCAAAGGTTACGCGCCTCAGGTCGAACCGATCATTGCCATCAACCAGGCCGACACGCGCGCCGCCGGTCAGCGCACCTACGAAGCGATTGCGCGCGCCTGCACCACGTTCCTCGGTTTCCGGCCGCGTCATGCCGGAACCGTCATGCGGGACCCGAAGGTCCGCGATGCCATCCGTTGTCAGAAGACATTGATTTCCACAGACCCGCAGGCCCAGCCTGTGCAGGATGTCATGGCCATCGCACAGATGCTCATCGGCGAGGGGCAACCCGCGCACTTGGGCAATTGATCCGTATCGGGAATTATGAAGAATTCGTCTGAGTCAAAGCGCCGCATTAATAATTTGAATACCCTGCAGCGTTAAGATTCACAAAGGTTAACAATCGGGCTAGACCAGCCTCAAGATGATTCGGGAGACGAGCGATGCGCGTCCTATTGATTGAAGATGATCGGGCTCTGGCACGCTCCATCGAGCTGATGCTGAAAGCCGCAGGCTTCAACGTCTATATGACGGACCTCGGTGAGGATGGCGTCGACCTCGGCAAGGTCTACGAATACGACATGATCCTTCTGGATCTGTCGCTTCCGGACATTTCGGGCTTCGAAGTCCTGAAACAGCTGCGCATGAGCCGCGTCAACACGCCGGTCATGATCCTATCGGGCAACCCGGATATCGAAGCGAAGGTGAAAACCCTCGGCTACGGCGCCGACGACTACCTCACCAAGCCCTTCAACAAGGACGAACTGATCGCGCGCATCACCGCGATCGTCCGCCGCTCGAAGGGCCATGCCGAGAGCGTCATCCGCACCGGCGAAATCCTGGTCAACCTTGATGCCAAGACTGTCGAAGTCGAAGGCGACCGCGTGCACCTCACCGGCAAGGAGTATGCGATGTTCGAGCTGCTCTCCCTGCGCAAAGGCACGACGCTCACCAAGGAAATGTTCCTCAACCACCTTTATGGCGGCATGGACGAACCGGAACTCAAGATCATCGACGTGTTCATCTGTAAGCTGCGCAAGAAGCTGCAGCAGGCGACCGGCGGCAATCATTACATCGAAACCGTCTGGGGCCGCGGCTATGTGCTCCGGGACCCTAGACCGGGCCAGAAGGCCGGCGAGATCGACGAAGCCGCCTGAGGACCAGCCCTCCCGTTCAAACGCCCCGGCCAAAAGCCGGGGCGTTTTGCGTTTGGGGGTATTCGTTCGCGTCTGCGCCCACATCCCATCCATCCCGCCTTGTCATCCCGGCGAAAGCCGGGACACAAAATCTCAGGCAAAACAAACCTATCGGGGGCTCGGCTTTCGCCGGGATGACAAGCGGGTTGAGATGATGGAGCGCTGCAAATCCGGCAGGCCCATGAGCCGCGTTACCCTTGCCGCCGTCTCCCGGTCATCCCATCACTTTCGTCCCGCCCGCCTCAAAACCGCAACGCGAAACAAACGATGGCAAATGATAAAACATGAGAATCGATGAGAACGAGGTGAGAAAGAAACGACACGCGATCAGCACCCGATGAGACAGGCTGAGGCCATTGATCGCCCCGCGAGACATCGCCTGCGCACGCCTTCGGAAAGAAAAATCCCATCCCGATCAAGCTGCTGGAGAGATACCGCCCTCACCTTGCGCAACACCTCCGCCCACGGAAGTCTGCATTTTCAGCGATCACTAACCCCATCAACCCGTCTCAAGACTGCGCTAGGTCTTCCCGCGCGCCTCATCCGTGCCCTGACGGGCGAGCTCATCGGCGCGGTCATTGTTCGGGTCGCCCGAATGGCCCTTCACCCACTTCCAGGTGATGTCATGGCGCGCGCAGGCCTCTTCCATCGCCATCCAGAGTTCCTGGTTCTTCACCGGCTTCTTGTCGGCCGTCTTCCAGCCATTGCGTTTCCAGCCCTTGATCCATTTCGTCAGGCCGTCCTTTACATAGGTGGAGTCCACATGAAGCGTCACTTTTGAAGGCCGCTTCAGCGCATTCAGCGCCTCGATCACGGCCATCATTTCCATCCGGTTGTTCGTCGTCGCCGCGTCGCCGCCATAGATTTCCTTGAGGTGGCCATTGCTGCGCATCACGGCGCCCCAGCCGCCGGGGCCAGGGTTCCCGCTGCACGCGCCATCCGTCCAGATTTCGATGATATCGGTCATGCCCCGCGACGTGGCCCGCTTCGCCGGAAGCGTCAAGCGCCTCAGAAAACGCTGACATCCATCTCCGTCAGCTGCCGCGCCGGCGCGATGATCCGGTGCATCAGGAACCCGCAGAAGCCGCCCGCCACCCCGCCGATCAACCCGCCCGCCACCAGTGCGCCGAAGGCTGAGGCAGGTCCGCCGAACAGACCGAATCCGCCGGTCGTGCAGCCAACCAGAATGCCGCCCCAGATTGCGCCCCAGCGCAGGTACGGCGCCAATGCCGTGATGCCCCGGTGCGGCAGGCGCCCCACCGAGAAGCCCAGCGCCATGGCCGCCGAAGGCACGGTGATGAAGAACAGGAAGAAGTTCAGAGAGGCCAGGTTGAACGCCAGTTCCGCGCCGTTGAGCAGGCCGTCTTCGCCCAGCCCGAGCCCGCCGAGGCCGATCACGCCAAAGCCGAGATGCATCAGCCCCGAAAACAGGAACCCCATCAGCGACACCGATATGCACGCTGCAACCGAGCCCGCCAGCAGCGCCAAGCGAACCCGCTTCACACGCTTCGGCCGCGGCGCCGTCGCGTATTCGGGGAGGGCGGTTTCAGGCTCGGCGTTCATCACGCACCTAGTTCAGGGCTTCGGCCAGCGCATTCAAGATGGGTTCCAGATCCCGCACATGAAGCTTGTCGTAAGGCATGGTGATGACGACGGAGAGCGACCCTGAATCCACGCGCCGGCAAGCCACCGTTCGCACAAGATCCCCTTCATCTGTCGCTTTTCCAAACCATTCGCCGGGAAGCCCCGGGGGCACGTCAATCGGATTCGGTAGATTCATGTCGATGACGACGTCGCAGTCACCCCCGACATCATATACGACTTCGATATCAATCTTGGGGAATACCGGCAGCCAGCGCGTCAGGTATGGCCTGCCGTCACGTGTCACCGTGTACCAGAGATACCCGTCGTCTGGGAGTTGGAGCTCCTCATTGAGGCCCGGGATCGTCACGGTCCGGGCTGCGGCGCTGCGGTCGCCATTGATGTATGTCGACGGGTAGGTGAGGCTTTTGATGCCGGGGTCTGGCTGTGTGTTGACGGCCTTGTTGGCCGCTTCGGCGATCCCAGTTTCGATGAACTGCCGTATCACGTCTTCCGGTGCTACATTTAGCGCTCCAAGGGTTTCGCCTTCCTCCGGGCTCAGGCCGAGCGCTTCAAACGACATGACATGCGAGATGTAGAGAAAGTGGTTGGCCTCAATTTCCCGGCAAGCGGAAACTGTTGGGATCGCCTGGCGAGTTGTCGGGTGAACAGCTTCCCTCTGGCGCAATGTCCAATCATTCCCCCAGAACGATACCTTCCGGGTCCAGCGCTGCTCCGATACAGCGTCTGCGGCTATGTCTTCACAGGTGTTGTTTCCGTTTGTTCGGTCGACCGCGATGGTCGTCCGGCTCAGGAAAACATCGCCGCGCGTATCGTAGATATTGATAATGTCACGATAGTCGCTCGTCTCCGGAGAGCCATCCCAATATCCCAGAATTTGATAGCGGCGGTTCTCCACAGCCGGAGCGTCAAACAATAGCCCCAGCATTGGCAGAGTCGCGATACCGGAGGTCAATTCTTCCGGTTGAACCTCTTGTGCAAGCGCCACAGGTCCGCACAGCATCAGATTGATGCAGGCTATCACGCCGCACCGTTTCAATACGTCAAGCAATCAGGGTCTCCCACCTTTCGGAGTCAGGCCCTTCGGCCTACACGCGTCTCCGTGCTCGGAGGGAAAGCTAGCCTTGAGGCATATTCAAGTGGGTTCTTTGGCCGCACGAAGGCGCGCCTGAATTCTCGTCCGGAGAGAGGCAATCAGCGCGACGCCAGCCTGTCCTGTCATTGGTTGTGGCGTGCCCCCGCGGCCTGCAGTGCTGCCAGCAGGGGATGCAGGTATGTCACTTCCCGGTTATCCGCATCCTGGAAAACGCCAACGGCCAGCGCCCCGCTGCTCAGGTCGTGGCACATCGTCATTTCGATCAGCCCGTCAACGCTTACGGCAGGTCCCGGTGCCCAGCCGGCAGGAAGGCCCAGCGGCCGGTGCGCCAGATTGGAGCCGTCTTCCATCAGTACAAAGAAGTCTTCGCAGGGGATTTCCGGCAGCAACATCAGCTCGACCGACACTTCCGGCATGGCCGGCAGCAAGCGGTCCAGCATGTCTGTGTCGATGCCCTCGGACACGAGCCAGAGATACCCGTCATCCGGCAGGTCGACCACCAGCCCCGAAACCGGCAGTTTCACTGTTCGTGTGGCGGCATCCTTGCCGCGATTGCGCACTTCGCTGCGGCGCAGGGGGCTGATGTCGGCGACGCGCACAGCGGAGAAAGCCGTCGAAGCGTTTGCCAGAACGCCAGAGGCACGCAGGCTGTCGGAAACAACCGACCGCGCCGCGGTTTCCGGCTGGTCCACCAGGAAGTGCTGCATCAGCAGGGTAAATCCCGTCTCCGTTGACCGGCACAGCGCCGCCGCGGGCCTGCGCCCCAGCGCATTCCCAAAATCATTCACACCGCCGAGCACTTCCCAGCTCTCGCCCCAGAGTGTTTCCGTTGCCGTCCACGCGTTGTCATAACCGAAGTTCTGGAACAGCGCGGTGCAGTTGCCGGCGTTGAAATATCCCACCTGCACCCAGTTGCCGGTGCGCAGTGTTCCGCTCGCATCCAGTTCGTCGATGACGTCACGTGCATCGAAGATGCTGGACGCGGAGTCCAGCGACCAGCTGGCGCTGACATTGTAAGTGATCCCCGGCTTGGGCGGCAGGTCGATCACGAGGCCGGAAGTTGGCAGCTGCGCACGGCCGGACGTCAGGGCGATCGGCTCGGCGACCGCGGGAATGGGCGAGAGCGCGGCGAGGGCAAACAGAACGGCTAGTCCGCGTTTCCACTGGTGCTTCATCTGGTTTCCTGTCTGGTCAGGCGCCATAACCTTCCGCGCTGTTCATGCGCAAATGGAAGGCCAGGCGCGCGGCATATTCAAGGGGGTTCTTGGGCCGTACGAGGGCGCCGGGCGGGGTGGAGGTCCAGTCGACAAAGCGGGTCAGGAAAAACCGCATCGCCGCGCCAAGGCACAGCGCCGGCAGCGCCTCGCGCTCTGAGGCATTCAGTGGGCGGACAGACTGGTAGCCAGAAATCAGCGCGGCGCCCTTGGAATAGTTGAACTCCAGCCGCGAGGCGTCGGTCGCATTGCCTTCATCGAACGCCCAGGCATTCAGGCACACGGCCAGATCGTAAGCGAGCGCGTCGGTGCAGGCGAAATAGAAGTCGATGGCGCCGGAAAACTGGTCGCCGAGGAAAAAGGCATTGTCCGGGAACAGGTCGGCATGGATCGTGCCGCGCGGCAGCTGGCCGGTGAAAGCGCGCGCGCTGCGGATCCTTGCGAAGGCCTCCTCAACGGTTGCTGCCAGCCCTGGCTGCAGCGTATCGGCTTCGCTGTTGCGGCCGGCCCAGAGTTTCGTCCATGCGGTTGGCCCGAGCGAGTTTTCGCGCACCATCGCGAAGTCTGCGAGCGCGAGGTGCATCTGCGCGAGCCCTTCGCCGAGTGCGCGGCACTGGCGCACATTGGGTCGGCGGGGAGACAGGCCCTCGAGGAAGGTGACGATAACCGCCGGCCGGCCTTCGAGCATACGCAGCGCCGTGCCGTCGCGGCCCATCACCGGCTCGGGGCAGGGATAGCCCTTGCCGGCGAGGTGCTGTTTCAGGCCGATGAAGAAGGGTAGCTCGGCCGCGTTCACCCGCTTCTCGAAGAGCGTGAGAATGAACCGTCCTTTCTCGGTTTCGAGATAGTAGTTCGAGTTCTCCACGCCCTCGGCAATCCCCTTGAAGGAAAGGGCCGCACCGAGGTCGTAGGCGGAGAGAAACTCCGCCAACGCCTCATCGGATACCTGCGTGTAAACCGCCATCGGCGGCGGACTTACGCGGTCTTGGGCAGCATGTCACGCGACAGCGTCTTGCCGGCCAGCAGGTAGTGGATCGCCGCCCAGCCATACAGCGAAGCGAAGATGATGATCGACCATTGCAGGCCGCGCGAGTCGGCACTGCGGCACATGGCGACCTGATCAGCCGCCAGCACCGTCAGGTCACGGCAGGTCTGCAAGGTCAGGCCGAGATCATTGCCCGCCAGCATGTTGGTTTTCAGGAAGGTCGACAGGAAGCCGATCAGCGTCGGGCCAAGGCCGATGCCGATCAGGTTCACCGCAAACAGCGTGATCGCCACCGCCGTTGCGCGGGCCCGGCTGTCCACAACACCTGCGGAGACGGCATACATCGGGCCGAGGTAGAAATAGTGCAGCGTTGCCGCCAGCATCAGCGGCGGGATCATCATGGGCACGGTCGGGCTGAGATAGCCCATCCAGTAGAGCGGCACGGAGAGACCCATGCCCAATGCCGGCATCCAGGACAGTGCGGTCGGATAACGGACCGACAGCTTGTCTGCGAGGAAGCCCGACAGGAACACGCCCAGCGCCGCCATCAGGCCGAGCACCAGTGAGAAGATCAGCGCCGCTTCCGTCAGCGTCAGGCCATGCGTGCGCAGGAGGAACGAGGTCGAGAACGCCGCAACGCCATACCCGGCAAAAGACGCAATGGCAGCACCGGCGACCACGTGCACGTAGGTGGGTTTCTTCATCAGGTCCTTCAGCACCGTTCCGAACCCGTCCGGCACGGCCTTCTTCGGCGCACCCGGCGGATCGGAATAGCCGCGCGGTGGCTCCTTCACCGTGAAGAACAGGATGAGCGCGAACAGTACGCCCGGAAGGCCGACTGCGATGAATGCGATGCGCCAGCCTTCAAGGCTGTTCCAGTCGACGAGGTTCTGCGCCCAGGTCCAGCCCCAGGAGCCGAGGAGATTGTAAACGTTTGTGCCGGTGACATAGTCGTTGATGGGGCCCGCCGCGAGGCCGGCCATCATGCCGCCGAGTGGTACACCGAGGGCATAGATCGAGGCAGCGGTCGCGCGGCTCGACGGCTTGAAATAATCAGCGATCACAGACTGCGCCGGAGGGGTGCAGCCTGCTTCGCCTACGCCGACAAGAAGGCGGAAGATGAACAGCGTGATGAAGCTGGTGGCGAAGCCGCACATCACGGTCATCAGGCTCCACAGCGTCAGCGAGATGATGATGATCGCCATCCGGCTGCGCCGTTCTGCGATACGCGCAATCGGGATGCCCAGCGTTGTATAGAAGATTGCGAAGGCCAGGCCCCCCAGCACGCCCATGTGCCAGTCTTCGAGCTTGAGGGAGAGTTTCATCGGTTCGGTCAGGATGCCGAAGATCGAGCGGTCAATGAAATTGAAGATGTAAACAACAAGCAGTGAAGACAAAACATAGCCGCGATAGAGCGGTGTCCCGAACCCGGTCTTGTAACCGGGCAGGGCTTCAGTCGTTGTCTGGCTAGGGGTGGCGGCGTCGGTCATTCGGGTCTCCACGACAGTCAGGCAAGGGGTAGGGGCAGGGCGAAATCAGGTAGCGGGGCTCCAGCGATCTTTCTGGTAGGTGCGGGCCGCGAGGAAGTAAAAAGCGGCGGCGATGACGAAGAACATCACTGTGGCCACCATCGACTGGCGCAGGCCTTCAGCATAGGCCGAGCAGAGCGCCGGGCCGGTCTCGCCGAGCTCGGCAATGCGGCCGGCGCAGAGGCCCGGATTGAAGCTGGCGAAGGCTTCTTCGAGCCCCGCCTTTTTCACGATGCCGCCCATGAAGGCGCTGCTCATCATGCCAGTGAACAACGGACCGATGCCATTGCCGATGAGGCTGATGATCAGCAGCATGACCGACACGGTTGTCGCGCGCGAGCGCGGGCTGACGATGGAGGTCGACACGGTGTACTGCGCGCCGAGGTAAGCATAGTGCGCGATGGCGGCGATGACCCAGAGCCAGAAGGCCATGGTCAGTGTCGGGCTCAGGAACGCGCCGACATAAGCCGGAATGGCGATGAGCAGGCCGACGCCCGGCAGCCAGGCCGCAACCGACGGAAAGCGCGTCGAGAGTTTTTCAGACAGGAAGCCGCCTGCGAAGGTGCCGAAGGCGGCCACTGCGGCAAGCGGCGCGCCGTAGTTCATGGCGGCCTCTGCAACGCTGACGCCGTGTACGCGCATCAGGAACGGTGCCTGGAAACTGATCAGGCCGTAGCCGACGAATGCCACGAAGGCGGCGCCCAGCGAGATGGTCCAGAAGGTCGGCTTCCGGCCGAATTCCTTGAAGGCCTCGAAGAAGCCGGCCTTGTCCGGGATGGCCGATTTCGGGTCCGAGAAGCCGCGCGGCGGCTCGCGAACGGTCAGCCAGAAGATCAGGGCGACGAGGATACCGGGGACGCCGACGATGACGAAGACCAGCCGCCAGCCTTCCACGTCTGCCCAGTTGACGCCCGTGAACATGAACCCCAGGCCGATGGCATTCATCCAGCCGCCGAAGGTCTCGCCCTTCAGACTGGCAAGCTGGCCGCCGAAAAGCTGGGCCAGGACGCCGCCGATGGTGACGCCCATCGAATAGATGCCGATCGCGTTGGCACGGCTCTTGGGTGCATAATAGTCGGTGATGATCGAGTTGGCGGGCGGCGTGCAGCCTGCCTCGCCGATGGCAACCCCGATGCGGAAGATGAGCAGCCAGAGGAAGCTTGCGGCAAGGCCGCAGAACACCGTCATCAGCGACCAGATGATGACACAGAGTGCGATGATCATCACGCGGTTCGACCGGTCGGCCCACATCGCGATCGGGATGCCCATAATGGCGTAGAACAGGGCAAAGGGCGGGCCCGTCAGCAGGCCCCACTGGCCGTCCGACAGGTTGAAGGTGTTGATGATCGGTTGCGCGACGACGGTGATGACCGTGCGGTCGATGAAGTTCAGGGTGTAGATCAGCGTCAGGGCGACGAGGACATAAGAGCGATAGCCCTTCGAGCCGAAGCCCGTGATGTGCCCGTTCGCGCTGTCAGCCGCAGCTGCAGTGGCCGTCATGTTATGTCTCGCCTCCCAGGGGAAAACGCGCTTCTGGCGGCGCGCCTGATTGTGGCGTGACGGTAACCTGCCCGCTGCGGCCTGCAAGTGTTATCGTCAGGGCAGGCGAAAGCGCCATCCCTTTCGGGGCGGGGTTGAATCTGGTGCAGGATTTGCCTAATTCGGCACTGCCGCACCGGCAACAGGAGACGTCGCGCCATGGATCGCACCCGCAAAATGACCGCCCTCGGATCAATTTGCCGGATGAGACACGACCATGCCTGCTTCAATCACCCTGTCTTCCCTGAACTTTGCGCTGCCTGACAGCCGGGTTCTGTTTTCAGACCTCGAATTCAGTTTCAACCAGGAACGTACGGGCCTCGTCGGTGCCAATGGCACAGGCAAGACGACGCTTCTGAAGCTGATCACCGGGGAGCTGCAGCCCTCAGCCGGTCACATCTCAGTGAGCGGGCGCCTTGCCGTGTTGCGGCAGAGGCTTGCGCCAGAGCCGGGTGAAACGCTTGCCGACCTGTTCGGTGTGCGGGACGCGCTCGCCAATCTTCGCCGCGCCGAAGCCGGCGAGGCGGACGCCTGGGAGACGGCTGACTGGACGCTGGACGCGCGCCTTACCGAAGCGCTTGGCCGGGCAGGCCTTGCGGCGGACATCGACACACCGCTCGCCGCGCTCTCCGGCGGTCAGCGTACCCGCGCGGGGATCGCGGCGCTGGTGTTCGGCGAGCCCGACTTCCTGTTGCTGGACGAGCCGACCAACAATCTCGACCGTGAAGGCCGGGATGCGGTCGCGGGCCTGCTTGCGGGCTGGCGCGGGGGGGCGCTGGTCGTCAGCCATGACCGGGAGCTTCTGGAAGGCATGGACGCGATCGTGGAACTCACGACGCTGGGCGCGCGCCGATATGGCGGCGGGTGGAGCGCGTTCGAGGCGCGCAAGGCGCTGGAACTGGACGCGGCCTACCGCGACTTGTCCGAAGCCGAGCGCCAGCTGGACGAGACGCGAGAGAAGGTGCAGCTCGCCGCCGAGAAGAAGGCGCGCAAGGACGGCGCCGGCAAGCGCAACGCCGCGCGGGGCGGGGCGCCGCGTATCCTGATCGGCGCCATGAAACGCCGGGCCGAAGCCTCCAGCGGCGACCTGCAGAACCTGTCCGAACGCCAGATCGCCGAAGCGGAGGCCGCCGCCCGCGAGGCGCGGGAAAAGATTGAAATACTGGAAACCCTGAAGGTGACGCTGCCGTCCTCCGGTTTGCCCTCGGGCCGCACAGTGCTGACGGTACGCGACCTTGTGGCGGGATATGATACCGAAGCGCCAGTCATCCGTGGGCTGAGTTTCGAGCTGCGTGGGCCGGAACGTGTGGCGGTGGCGGGGCCCAACGGGTCAGGCAAGTCGACCCTGCTGAGAGTGCTCACCGGCAGGCTTTCACCTTTCTCGGGTGAGGCGCGCATTGCGGTGCCTTATGTGATGCTGGATCAGGACGTGAGCCTTCTGCAGCCTGGCGAAACGATCCTCGAAAACTTCCGACGTCTCAATCCGCAGGCAGACGAAAATGCCTGCCGTGCGGCGCTGGCGCGCTTCCGGTTCAGGGCGGGGGCTGCGCTGCAGCAGGTTGCGACACTCAGCGGCGGCGAGCGGCTCCGCGCCGGCCTCGCCTGCGTCCTCGGCGGCCCGGCGCCGCCGCAACTGCTGATCCTCGATGAGCCGACAAACCATCTGGACATCACGGCGCTTGAAGCGGTGGAAGCCGGGCTTGTCGCGTATGACGGAGCGCTGCTGGTGGTGAGCCATGATGCCGCGTTTCTGGACCGCATCGGCATTTCGCGGTCCGTCGATCTCAGATCAGGCCCGAACTCCGGAAGCTGACGACGCCGCTTGTCCCGACGATCAGATGATCGTGCACCGATATGTCGAAGGGCTGAAGCACGTCGATGATTTCGCGGGTGATGTCGATATCGGCGCGGGAACGCTTGGGATCGCCGGAAGGATGATTGTGCACGAGAATCAGGCTGGAGAACTGCACTTCCCATGCCCGCCGCGCAATTTCGCGCGGATAGACCGGGGCGTGGTCGACCGTACCCCGGACCATGATCTCGTCGATGATCAGCTGGTTCTTCCGGTCAGGGAAGATCAAGCGGAACTGCTCGCGGGCCTCGTGCTGGATCTCGCGTCGCACATATTCTATCAGGGCGGTCCAGGAGGAAATCACCTCGCGCTTGCGGATCGTCTCGCGCCCGGCGCGGGAATTCAGTTCCGCAATCGCTTTCAGATAGGCCGCCATCGTTTCACCGACGCCGTCCACCTTCACCAGCGCTTCCGGCGGCGCGGCAAGAATCGCGGACAGGCTGCCGAACTGTTTCTCGAGCGCCTTGGCAATGGGCTTCACGTCCCGCCGGGGAATGAAGGTCATCAGCAGCACTTCGAGGATTTCGTAGTCATCCAGCGCGCCGGCGCCGCGCTTCAGCAGCTTGCCGCGCAGCCGCTCGCGATGGCTTTGCCAGTGGGGTGTGCCGGTTTCGTTGTCCGCCCCCCAGGACATGAAGCTAGAGCTTCACCTTGTAAGGCTCATGCCAGCCCTTCGGCGAGGCGGAGAAGATTTCCACGCCGGTCTCGGTCACGCCCACGGAATGCTCGAACTGGGCCGAAAGCTGCCGGTCGCGTGTCACGGCGGTCCAGCCATCGGGGAGGATGGCGGCATCCTTGCGGCCGAGATTCAGCATCGGCTCGATGGTGAAGAACATGCCGGGCTTCAGTTCCGGGCCTGTTCCGTAGGCGGAGGAATGCACCACGTTCGGCTCGTCATGGAACAGTCGTCCGAGGCCGTGCCCACAGAAATCATCCACGACCGAATAGCGGTTCAGCCGCGCGATCTCGCTGATTGCGCCGCCTATGTCGCCGAAGCGGTTGCCGGGCTTCACCTGCGCGATGCCGGCCATCAGCGCCTCATAGGTCACTTCCATCAGGCGCTCGGCCTTGCGCTTCACTTCGCCCACGCCGTACATCCGGCTATGGTCGCCGTGCCAGCCATCGACGATCAGCGTCACGTCGATGTTCGCGATGTCGCCGTCCTTCAGCGCCTTGGGTCCGGGTATGCCATGGCAGATCACGTGGTTCACCGAGATGCACGAGGCATGGCGGTAGCCACGATAGCCGATGGTGGCCGAGGTCGCACCATGATCATGCACGAACTGGTAGACGAGATTATCGAGATACTCGGTCGTCACGCCGGGTTTCACTTCCGGCACGAGCATGTCGAGGCACTCGGCGACTAGCCGGCCCGCGCGGCGCATGCCCTCGAAGCCTTCGGCGTCGTGGATGCGGATTTCGCCCGTGCGGACGGGCAGGAGGAGGTTGGCATCGTTCATCGCGGCAATATGGCAGGCCGAGCGTGCCTTTTCCACTCCCTTCTTGCCGAAACGCCCGGTCACTGCCAGTTATCGGCCCCTGAATGTAGACAAGGGCAGGAACACTCAATGCAGCATATCTCGGGACCGTTTGTCTGTGCCGCAGCCCTGCTTCTGGCCGCCTGCGCAGCAGCGCCCGCCCGGGCGCCCTGGTGCCTCTGCCGATGCCGGGCTTCCAGATGAAGGCCGACACGATTGCCGCCGAACTCGGAGGCCACGGCCGTGTCTCCACGATGCACGACTATGACCGCTTCGCCGCGATGCTCGCCAATGGCGGCACGCTCGAAAGCGTGCAGATCCTGAAGCCTGAAACAGTCGCCATGATGGCCACCAACATACTGCTTGAAGGGGTGTATGTCGGCCATGATTGCGTCTCCGGCACCAACCCGTCAGGCGGTGGCTTCGACCTGAATGTCGGCGTGGTGACGGACAGTGCGGCCACCGGCGTCGGTTTCCCGAACGGCGCCTTCATGTGGGGCGGGGCGGCCGGGACCTGGTTCTGGGTAGATCCCGTGAATAATCTCTATTTCATCGGCATGGTGCAGCGTTTCGGTCAGGGCGGTCCGGACTTCGACGCCCGGACCAGCTCCGCCCGCCTCGTCTACGAAGCCCTGGACAAACCCAAATGACGAACCCCACCGCTGCCGTCCTCCTGATCGGGGATGAGCTTCTCTCCGGCCGCACGCGCGACATCAACCTGCAGCAGATCGCGCAGTATCTTGAGCCCCTCGGCATTCCCGTGCGCGAGGCGCGCACCGTCTCCGATGTGCAGGAAGAGATCGTGGCAGCCGTCAATCAACTGCGGGCCAAGTACACTTACGTCTTCACCACCGGTGGCATCGGCCCGACCCATGACGATATCACGGCAGACGCCATCGCGGCTGCGTTTGGCGTAGGCATCTCCGAGCACCCGGATGCGATCCGTGACATGGCCGCCCGCTACGCTGCGATGAATACCGAGTTCACCGCCCCGCGCCGCCGCATGGCGCGTGTGCCGCATGGCGCAAGCCTCATCGCAAATCCCGTCTCCGGCGCGCCGGGATTCCAGACCGGTAATGTGTTCACCCTTGCAGGCGTGCCGCAGATCGCACGCGCGATGCTGGACGATATCGGCCACCGGCTGGAAACCGGCGCGGTCGTCCACAAGGTCAGCGTGCGGGGGAAGGGCCTGCGCGAAGGTGACCTTGCTACCCGCCTTGGCGACATTGCGAAGGAGTTTCCCGCCGTCTCGATCGGCTCATACCCCTGGTATGGAAGTATCGAGGATCACGGTGTTGCGCTGGTTGGCCGCTCGACGGATGCCAAGGCGCTCGCCGACGTCCGCATCCGTCTCGAAGCTCTCGCGCGCAGTCTTGGCGCCGAACCGGAGGTCACGACATGAGCCTGATCACTCGCACACCCGTGCTCTGGACACTCTTTGTGCTGACCATAGTCATCGGCGCAGGTTTCGGTGTCTTCGCTCCGGCGGTTGGCGGCCAGTTTCTCGATATGGTCTCCGCGCCTGCCGAAACCCGGGCGGTTTATGAGGCGATGACGCCGGAGCAGCGCAGCAAACATTTCTGGCTCACTGTCCTGCTCGACACCGCTTTCCCCTTGTCCTTCGGTCTCTTCTTCGCGGGGATGGCCTGGCGCTTCTTCGGTAAGTGGGGCCCGCTGGCCGCCATCCCGGGCTTTGCGGTTCTGATCGTGGACCTGACGGAAAACACGCTGCAGGCGATCACGCTTTCCGGCGCGGCCTATGTGCTCGAGCCGAAAGCATGGGTCTCGCCGTTGAAGATGAACTTGTTTTATCTGGCTGCCCTCATCGCACTGATCGCCGCTGGAATCGCCGTTTTCCGGCTTGTGACGAAGAAGAAAGCCTGAGCTCGCCGCGAGGGCAGGCTTGGCGGCGGGAGCGCCTGCGCACTATCATCACGCCCAGACAAACAAGGGAGCCTCCGCCATGTCCGAACCCATCGTCCTCGTCGAGCGCCACGGCGCCGTTGCCCTCGTCACGCTGAACCGGGCCGATGCGCTGAACGCGCTGTCCCGGGCGCTTCGCGCCGAAATCGTGCGCGTGTTCACCGAGCTCAAGGACGACAAGGAAATCCGCGCCGTCGTGCTCACCGGCAAGGGCCGCGCCTTCACGGCGGGTATCGACCTGAAGGAAGCCGGCCAGACCGGCTTTGCCCTCGGCGCGGATGAAGATTCCAAGTCGATCAACATGCTCGCTGCGCTCGAGGCCTATCCCTGGCCGATCGTCGGCGCCATCAACGGCTTTGCCATCACCGGTGGCTTCGAGTTGGCGCTGATGTGTGACGTGCTGCTCGCGTCCGAGAACGCCAAGTTCGCGGACACGCATGCCCGCGTCGGCATCGTGCCGGGCTGGGGCCTTTCGCAGAAACTTTCGCGCCTCATTGGTATCAGCCGTGCCAAGGAACTCTCCTTCACGGGCAATTTCCTTGATGCTGAAACGGCTGAGAAATGGGGCCTCGTCAACCGCGTCTACAAAGCCGACGAACTCGTGCCCGCCGCCCTGAAACTCGCCACCGAGATGACTTCAACCAACCCCGACCTGCTCTTCAAGTACAAGGCCTTGATCGATGACGGCTTCGGCATGACATTCGCTGACGCCATGAAGGAAGAGATCAAGCGCTCGATTGACCACTCCAAGTCGGTTTCGGCATCTGCGGTCGAAGAAGCCCGCAAGCAAGTGACGGCGCGGGGCAGGGACCAACAGGGCTAAGCTGCAAACGCGAACGCATCCATCCTCAGCACGCTGAACGTCAGTGACTGGTGCAGGTGTGCCGCATGCAGGCCGCCTGCGCCCAGCGCCACGAAAAGTGGCAGGAAGTGCTCTTCCGTCGGGTGATTGCGCACAGCGTGCGGGGCAAGGCGGCGATAGTTCACGAGGTCGTCCACGCGGCCTTCCGCCAGCGCAGCATTCACCCAGTCCGCAAATTCTGTCACCCAGACCGGCGCCTCGTTCGGGCCGCGCCAGTTCACCGAGCGCAGGTCATGGGTAAAGCTGCCGCTCGCGAGGATCATTACGCCTTCCTCCGTCAGCGGACGAAGCGCCTCACCGAGGCGCAGATGGTGCGCGGGCCCGAGATGCGTCTGCACGGAGAGTTGCAAGACCGGAATGTCATTTGCCGAATACATAAGCTTCAACGGCACCCAGGCGCCATGGTCCAGCCCGCGCGCCGAATCGATGCCCGCGGGTAAGCCTGCCTCCCGGATCAGCTCCGCAATCCGCTGCGCCAGCACGGGATCGCCCGGCGCCGGATAGCGCTGGTCAAACAGGATCTGCGGGAAGCCGCCAAAGTCGTGGATCGTCTCGTTCACCGCCACGGCGTTCACCGCCGGGATGTTCGTCTCCCAGTGCGCCGAGACCACGAGAATCGCCTTCGGCCGGGGCAAGGATGCGCCGAGCCCGCGCAGGAAGTCGCGCGCGGGAACATCATCGAACAGCAGCGTCGGCGAGCCATGCGAAACAAAGATCGGTGAAATCAAGGATCAGGCCTCCGGCGGATGTTGCCTTAAATAGTTAGCTTCTGCCCCGCGCCCGCAAAAGCCGGCCGCCGCGCCTAACACCTATGCCGCTACGGCATACACCCGAACCCGGTTGCCACCCGGCCCGGCCCCGGCCTATCAACGGCGCAGCAAAAACTCGGGAGAACACCATGCGCGATGTCGTGATTGTCGAGCCGGTCCGCACTGCGGTCGGCGGCTTTGGCGGGTCCTACAAGGATGTCCACGCCCACGTCCTCGGCGCGACGGTCGTTGAAGGTCTGCTGGTGCGTACCGGTCTGCCGAAGGACAAGGTGGACGATGTCATCTTCGCCCAGTGCTACCCCTCGATGGACGCCCCCGCGCTCGGCCGCGTCGTCGCGCTTGATGCGGGCCTTCCCATCGAAACCGGCGGGATGCAGATCGACCGGCGCTGTGGCTCCGGCCTGCAGGCCATCATCAACGCGACGATGCAGATCGCCACGGGCGCGATGGACTGCGTCATCGCCGGTGGCGCCGAGTCGATGAGCAACGCGCCGTTCTATTCCACCAACTGGCGCTGGGGTCTTGGCCAGGGCAACATGACCGTCAATGACGGCCTCATCACCGGCCGTCTCACCGCCGGCGGCAAGAACTATCCCGTGCCCGGCGGCATGCTGGAAACAGCCGAGAACCTTCGCCGCGACTACCAGATCACCCGCGCCGCGCAGGACGAGTTCGCCGCCGCCAGCCACGCCAAGGCGGTCGCCGCGCAGAAGAGCGGCGTCTTCGCTGAAGAGATCATCCCCGTCACCGTGAAAGGCCGCAAGGGCGATACAGTCGTCACGCAGGATGAACATCCGCGAGCGGACTCGACCGTTGAGGTCCTTGCCAAGCTGAAGCCGATCCGCGCCAAACAGGACGCCGAAGCCACCGTCACGGCCGGTAATGCCAGCGGCCAGAATGATGGCGCCTCTGCCTGCCTCGTGATGACGCGCGAAATGGCGGAGGCCCATGGCCTGAAGCCGCTCGCCCGGCTTGTCTCCTGGTCGGTCGCCGGTGTCGGCCCAGCTGTCATGGGTATCGGGCCTGTTCCGTCCACGGAGAAAGCGCTGAAGCGTGCCGGCCTGACGCTGAAGGACCTCGACCTTATCGAGCTCAACGAAGCTTTCGCTGCGCAGGTGCTCGCCTGCACAAAGGCGATGGGCTTTGCGAAGGAAGACTATGACCGCCTCAACGTCCACGGCTCCGGCATTTCGCTCGGCCACCCGGTCGGCGCCACCGGCGGGCGTATTCTCGCTACAATGCTGCGCGAGATGGATCGCCGTGGTGCCCGTTATGGCCTCGAAACCATGTGCATTGGCGGCGGGCAGGGCCTCGCAGCCGTGTTCGAGCGCGTCAACTGAGCCGGTCCCGAAACGGCACAGCGGGAACCCTACAGATAAATAACTTGCTATTCGGCGGTGGGGGGCGCATATGCCTCTCATCGACATTGGCCGGCCACTCAGGCGCAGCTCCCCGAAACGGGCGCAGTTTCAGACAACCCCTCCAAAATTCGATATGCAAGGGCTGGCGCATTGTCAGTCCACAAACTGGTATGAGACTTACTTCTATGACCAACGGTACTGTTAAATTCTTCAACAGCCAAAAAGGCTTCGGCTTCATCGCGCCGGCAAATGGTGGCAACGACGTGTTCGTTCACGTCACCGCCCTTGAGCGCTCGGGCATCGCCACCCTGAATGAAGGCCAGAAAGTCAATTTTGACACGGCCAAGGATCAGCGCTCCGGCAAGCTCGCCGTGAGCACGATCGAACTGGCATAAGGTCGCTGCGGCTTCGGCCGCGCGGGGTAAATGAAAGGCGCGCTGCGGAAACGTGGCGCGCCTTTTTCCTTATACGGAGGATCAGAAATCCTTCGAGACACCGACATATATGTGGTCGTTGTGCTCGTCTTGGGCACCGTTCACGCGGTTGCGATACTGATAGAGATAGCCGAAGTCCCAGCCGGCGCCCGCAGCCTTCCATTTGATGGTCGCTCTGGCACGGTTCTCCTGCAGGTCACTGGCGCTGCCCCAGGACGTATCGTTCAGCCCGAAGATCAGCTCATCGCTGAGCGCCAGTTTGACGCCGGAATCGTTCAGCGGATGCTCAAGGGAAAACTGTTGGCGGACCCGCCAGCCTGTGCCGTCTGTGCCTTCGCGGAACCGTTGCTCGATGCGCGTGCGGCCTGCGAACTCTGTCTTGCCGAGAGAAAACAGGTCATAGCTCGCCTGTTGCCAAAGCCGGTGCTCGATCTGGTCCGGACCAGAGCGGATGGTCTGGCCATAGCGGTAGCCGCCGCTGATCCTCAGCCAGTCATTGACCTTGTTGCCTATCCCGGGCAGAATAACGAACTGTGAAACGTCGGCATCCGGTTCGAACCGTATTTCCCCGATCAAAGTCAACTCGACAGGGATATTTCCGGTCGGCTTCTTCTTGAACTCGTAATTGGTCCAGATCTCGTCTTCTGCGCACGCGGCTCCGCTGAATGCGCTGAATGCCAGCAGGGTCGGAAGAACGTGTCTCATTCGCCGTGTCATGGATTTTCCCGCCTGACAGAACTCTGACACTCCCTGCCGCTTGCCAGTTGCAGGCCGGGAATCGAGGCAGCCTTTGCCCCGGCGCAGCGCATAGACCCTCTGAATGGAGGTTTTGTGACAGTGGAGCAAATAAATGCTCCAGTTTTCCGTCACAGTCCGAAGAACAGGGCAATTATCACGATGCAGGATGTGTTGAGCAGGAAGCCCGCCTTGGCCATGTCGCGCACGGTCAACTTGCGGGTAGCGAAGACCACGGCGTTCGGCCCGGTCGCAATCGGCAGCATGAATCCGCAAGATGCTGCCACGCAGCAGGGGATCACCAACGCCCGGATATCGAGGCCCGTCGCCTCCGCCAGCGCGCCCAGCACCGGCAGGAAAGTCGTCATCGCTGCCACGTTCGACATGATCTCCGACAGGAACACGACAAGCGTGACGATGATCAGGATCAGCAGCACCGGCGGCAGCGCCGCGAGCCCTGCCAGGTAGCCGCCCAGCCAACCGGCCAGTCCGCTCGCCTGGATCGCGGCGGCAATCGACAGGCCGCCGCCGAACAGCAGCACGACATCCCAGGGCACATTGCGTGCATCATCCCAGTCCAGCAGGCCGCGGCCGCGTCCTTGTGCCATTTTGCCGGTTTCGCCGTGCGGCACCAGGAACATCAGCACCGCGCCCATCATGGCGATGCCCATGTCGGTCAGTCCGGCCAGCGCATCAACTTTCACCAGCTGCTCCCGCAGGATCCAAGCACCCGCAATCAACCCGAACACGATGGCCACCCGCGCTTCCGCGCCTGTCACGCGGCCGAGCGCCTTATGCTGTGTACGGATGGACTCGCTGGCGGCCAGGGCCTGTTCCGGCGTCGATTTCAGCCCCCAGGTCAGGATCAGCCAGGCCGCCGGCAGCATCAGCGCGATCATCGGCAGGCCGATGCCCATCCACTCGCTGAAGCTGATCTCGATGCCTGCATTGTCGCGCAACCATCCCATGGCGATAAGATTCGTCGGTGTGCCCACCGGCGTACCAAGTCCGCCGATGGAGGCCGCATAGCAAACGCCGAGCAGCAATGCGACGGCGAGCCTCGGCCCACCGCCGGCCGCCAGCGCAACCGAAAGCACGATGGGTGTCATCATCAGGCTCGTCGCTGTATTCGAAATCCACATCGACAAGAGCGCCGTTGACAGCATCACCCCCGCCGTCAGGAGCTTGAGCCGCGCCCCCGAAACGCGCAGCACATTCAGCGCGATGCGCCGGTGCAGGTTCCATTTCTCGATGGCCAGCGCCACGATGAACCCCCCCAGCAGCAGCATCACCACCGGGTCCGCATACGGCGCAGCAATATCCTTCAGCGGCATCAGCCCGATCAGCGGCAGGATGGCCAGCGGAAGCAGCGAGGTCACCGCCATCGGCACCGCCTCGGTCGCCCACCAGATGGCCATCAGCAGGAACAGTCCGGCCACTTGCATCGCGCTCTGGTCGAGGCCTGCCGGGGCGGGCAGCAGGCAAACAACGAAAGCAAGCACCGGCCCGGCAATCAACCCTGCGGTCGAAGCAAATCCGCTGCCGGCAGGCGGCAAGCCTTCGCGCGGCGGGGATGTCTCTCCCGTCTCGGTCATGTCGTGTTTCCTCAAGCCCCGGATTTTCTGTCCCGAGGCTTAGCGCGCTTTGGCGGCGTAGGAAACCGGCAGCCCGCTTGCCTTCCGGGCGGGCGCGCCTTAACCGTCTGGTTCACGTGCGGGCGTGGCGAAACTGGTAGACGCAAGGGACTTAAAATCCCTCGGCCGCAAGGTCATGCCGGTTCAATCCCGGCCGCCCGCACGTGTTCCGTCACGTTCTAGTTTGCCGAGTCTGCCTGAAGCGAGGCCAGACCTTCCTCCGCAATCGCGCGGCGAACGCCGGTAGCTGTCTCGAGGATCGCTTCCAGCGCCAGACGGTGCGCTTCGGTCAGCGCCTCTTCCGGCGGTACTTCGACATCCGGGTGCACGCCCGTGCCTTCCCAGTTTCCGCCCGTGATGGTGTTGGTGACAATCTGCATCGGGATGAACGCGACAAAGCCTCCGGGAAGCGGGCGATAGCCGCCGGGCGTCGCCGCGCCAGAGGTCGTCTCGCCCACCAGCGTCGCCCGGCCCATGGCCTGCAGGTCAAGGGAAAACTCCTCGGCGCCTGATCCGGTCCTCTTGTTCGTCAGCACAAAGACGGGTTTATCCGTATAGGCCGGAAGCTTCGGTTCGGCATAGAGCGTCCGGTTGAGCAACGGATCGACCGGATCTTCTATGCGCACGGTCGGGGTGCGCTCGGCGACGAGATGGCCGATAACATTGGCAACGCCCCCCGGTTCACCGCCCGGCGTGCCGCGCACATCAATGATCAGTGCGCTCGTATCCTCAAGGATGCTGAAGGCTTCTGCCAGCTTCTCGGTCACAGGTGGCGCATCAAAGAACATCTTGATCCGCAGGTAGCCGACATTGCCTGGCAACCAGCGCACCTCTGGAATCTCGCTACCGCGCAGTCGCAGTTCTTCGTGAAACGCTGCCAGTTCTTCTTCGGAAGGTGGGCCTTCGCGAAAACCGGCTGTAAACTCGGGGCCCATGTAACGCACACGGAAGTGCTGGTCGTTGACGATCGGGGTGACCTTGCTCTTGATCCTTTCCAGCAGCTCGGCAGCAGTCGTCGCGTCGCGGAATTCGCCGCGTTGCTCCATCGCCTCAATCTCGGCCGCAGCAGCCATGCCGCGTTCGCGGAACGCAAACCTCTCACGGAGTGTTGACGCGAGAGACAGGATCACCTCACGGTTCTCGCCTTCGCTCATTGTCACTGCGGCCGGGTCCGGGGGCCCAGGCTGGGCGAATGCCGTCGGTGCCACGAGCAAAAGGGCAAGAAGGCTGGCCAGTATGCCAGCAGGCAGGTTTCCAAACATGAGAGTGTCTCCGCAAAGGTCAGTTTGCGGTGAGATGCACCGGAAGGCCGCTGCAGATGCAGCGCGTCAAAAAAAATCAGTCAGGAAACAATTCCACATGCATCTCGGCGGTACGCCCGGAATAGACCGCCCGGCGCCCGGTGAAGGAAACCGTATACCCTGAGCAACCCGCTGCGGCGATCTTCCGGCAAAAGCCGGCATAGGTGTAGCCGGCTGCCTTGGTCTGCGCCTGGAGAATGGCGGCCCGCAAAGCGGCGGCATTGACCTCGGCGGAGACGCCGGCGACGGCCGCGTGCAGCGGCAGTTCTATGCTGTCGCCGTCAGGCAGGTAGTAGATGCACCGCGCGCGGCGTAGATCGACTGTATAGCTTTCAAATCCAGCCTCGATGAGCTGGCCCACGATTGCGTGAAAATCCAGCGCATCCGTTTCGGCCGCATTGAAGCAGGTGACGGCGGCAAGTGTCTGCTCGGGTGTCATCGAAAGGATCCTAGTCAATGGGGAAGGGCGTAGCGCCAAGTCTCGCGGCGATTTTGCGCAGCGCCGAGACGAGCGCCTTCCGCTCGGCTGCGCTCAGTGAACTAAAGAAGGCCGTATCATTCCGGTCAGCCAGCGCCGCCAGCTCCGGCACGATCAGCTCGCCCGCAGGCGTCAGCGCCAATGTCTGGGCGCGCGCATCTGCCGGGTCCGGCCGGCGCACAAGAAGCCGCTTGGCGATCAGCTTGTCGGCCAGCTTCGTTACGCCGCCCTTCGTCATACCCATCATCTGGGCAAGGCGGCTCGGTGCCTCGGGCGCGGCTCCATATAGCGCCCGCAGCAACACCCATTCCGCAACCGCCACGCCCTTTGCTGCCAGTGCCTGCTCGAAACTTCGCGACACCTCATTGGAAACAAGGCGCAACCAGAACCCGAGATGTCCCTCAAGCGGTGTCGCAGGTTTCAGCCGCGCCATATGAGCCTCCATTGGTTGACAGGGAAACTACATGAATAAAGTTTCCCGGTCAACCATGTTGCTGCCTTTGTCAGCTAACAGTCCGGATTTTCACTTCGCCCATCAGCGTCCGGTGCACCGGGCATTTGCCCGAAATCTCGATCAGCTTTGCGCGCTGCGCTTCATCGAGGTTACCCTCCAGCGTGATCGACACAGTGAACACGTCGATCTTGCCCTCCCGGGTTTCGCAGTCCTCGCAATCGGCAGCGTGCACCTTGTCATGCTTGACAGAAACCGAAGCAGTCTCGAGTTTCCAGTTTCTCTGGTTGGCATACATCCGCATCGTCATCGACTTGCAGGCCGCCAGGCTCGCCGCCAGCAGGTCATACGGCGAAGGACCGGCATCAGCCCCTCCCACATATACCGGCTCGTCCGCGAGGAACGAATGCTGGCCCGAACGCACAAGGTTTGTGTACGCACCATCGCCGGTTTCTTGGGCCACGACATGGCCTTCGGGATACCCCACCGGTTCCGGCATCGGCACATATCGCGCCGCCCAGGCGGTGATAACATCCGCTGCATAGGCCGCGTCTTCGGCTTTCGACAGGAAATGGTCGGCGCCGTCCAGGGAGATGAAGCTCTTGGGATGCTTTGCAGCCTTGTAGACGGACGTCGCATTCTCGATACCGACGGTCATGTCGGTCGGTGCATGAAGGATAAGCAATGCCTTGCGCATGGCCGAAATGCGCTGCATCTGCGGCTGGTTGCGGATATCCTCCAGAAACTCCCGGCGCAGCGTGAATATCTTCCCTCCAAGAGGGACCCGTGCGGCGCCTTCCGTTTCTATTTCGGCCACCGCATCAGCAAAGTTATGCTCGATATGGGCGACATCCGCGGGTGCGCCGATTGTCGCAACCGCCTTTGCGTCCGGGATGCGGCCCGCCGCCGCCAGAACGGCTGCGCCGCCGAGACTGTGGCCGATAAGCAGGGCTGGCGCTCCGTAGGCGGAGCGCACATAGCCAGCGGCGGCCACCACGTCATCGACGTTGGAGGTGAACGTCGTATGCTCGAACTTGCCACCCGAGGCCCCGATGCCAGCAAAGTCAAAGCGGAGCACGCCAAACCCATGCGCCGTCAGCGCGCGCGAGACGCGTACTGCCGCCACTGAGTCCTTGCTGCAGGTGAAACAGTGCGCAAAGATCGCCCAGGCGCGCGGTTCGCCCGCCGGCCGTTCGATCCGCCCGGCCAGTTCCTGCCCGCCGCCGCCCATGAAGGTCACGGTTTCCGTTTTCATCTGGGTCGTCCCTGAAATTGGTTCAGCCTTCCGGCAGCGGCGTGAATTCCGTCGTGTCCCCATCGGGCAGCTTCATCCGGCCATTCTTCCAGTCGGACTTCGCCTGTTCAAGACGGTCCTTTGAAGACGACACGAAGTTCCAGAAAATGAACCGCTCGCCCACCGGCGCCCCGCCCAACACCATCACGGTCGAACGGGCCTGCGCGCTGACGCGTACGTCACCCTTGCCGATCACGGCCATCTGGCCCGGTTTCAGCGCCACTCCGTCCACTTCAATTGCGCCTTCGGTGAGATACACCGCGCGCTCCGGATGCCCGGATGGCACAGCGCGGCTCGCGTCTGCGTCCATTTCCCAATGCATGTAAAACAGGGGAGAGTTCACGTTGACGCCTGCGTCCATGCCTTCGGCGGCGCCGGCAATCATCCGCCCACGGATGCCTTTCTCTGTCCAAACTGGCAGGCTCTCGGCCGGGTGATGCCAGAAGGCGGGATCGGTTTCCTCGTCCTCGTTGGGCAATGCCACCCAGGCCTGGATGCCGTGCATGTGCGCGCCGTGCATGCGCGCATGTTCCAGGCGCTCCGAATGCGTGATGCCGCGTCCGGCGGTCATCCAGTTCACCGCGCCCGGCTTGATCTCCTGTTTGAAGCCCAGACTGTCGCGGTGCGTCATCGCGCCGGAATAAAGATAGGTGACGGTCGAGAGGCCGATATGCGGATGGGGGCGCACGTCCAGCTCTCGCGGAATGCCTGGAGCAAAATCCACCGGCCCCATCTGGTCGAAGAAAATGAAGGGTCCGACCATCCGCCGCTTTGCGAAAGGCAGCACCCGGCCCACTTCAAAGCCACCGCCCAGGTCGCGTGTGCGCTTGTCGATGATGAGTTCAATCATGGCGCGGTCCTCTCTTGCGCTGGTCTGCCGTTATATACGCACACCCTGGCGCCAATGAACCTCGCCGCGAGGCTTTTTATATCCGCGCACCCCTGATAACACCTATGCAGTACTTCTATTCAATCGAGTCCGGAGCCTGATTCATGCCGATTTCCGCCCGCTTCCTGCGCGCTGCTGCAATCGCGGCTATTGCTGCCGCGCTTACGCTGCCCGCGCTCGCTGAAACCATCTACGTACAGGCGGGTAAGGTGCTTGCTGTTCCGGGTGAAGCGCCGCTCGGCCAGACCACGATTGTCGTCACGGACGGAAAGATCGCCTCGCTCGAGCCAGGCTTCAAGGTTCCGAAGGACAAGTCGGTCCGCGTGATCGATCTCAAGGACAGCTACGTCCTGCCGGGCCTCATCGACAGCCATGTCCACCTTACCTCCGATACCGGCGGCATCGCTTCGCAGCTTGAAGATGTCACGCTTTCGCCCGCCGCGCAGGCGTTCAATGCCTGGGACAATGGCATGAAAACGCTGAGGGCCGGCTTCACCACCGTGCGCAATCTCGGCGATGGCGACGGCGCTGTGCTCGCGCTGCGCGATGCGGTGAACGACGGTCAGGTTACCGGCCCGCGTATCCTCGATGCCGGCGCCTCGATCTCGGGCACCTCCGGACACATGGATGGCTCGCTCGGCTACCGGGATGAGCTGCGCGAGTATTTCAACGCCGCCGGCAACACCTGCAACGGGGCTGAAGATTGTCGCCGCGCCGTCCGCCTGCAGGTCGCCCGCGGGGCCGACGTCATCAAGTTCGCCAGCACCGGGGGCGTGAACAGCCGCATCGGCGCTGGGCTGGGCAAGCAGATGTTCATGGATGAAGCCGTCGCCATCGTTGAGACAGCGAAGCTCTTCGGCAAGAAGGTCTCTGCCCATGCCCACGGCGCGGACGGAATCCGCCTCGCGCTGGAGGCCGGTGTTGACTCCATCGAGCACGGCACGATCCTTGACCCTGAAACCATCGAGGCCTTTGTCGAGTCCGGCGCCTACTACGTGCCAACGCTTTCGACAGTGAACGGATATATCGAGCGGCTGAAGAACAACCCGGATTCCTATGAGCCCGATGTCCGTGCCAAAATCGAATGGCGTATCGGCATCACGGGCAAAAGCCTCGAGATTCTCTATGCGAAGGGTGTGAAGATCGCCTTCGGCACCGATGCCGGCGTGTCCAAGCATGGCCGCAATGCGGACGAGTTCGAGCTGATGGTGAAGTTCGGTATGCCACCGGAAGAGGCGATCAGGGCCGCCACGATCAATGCGGCCGACCTGCTTGGCCTATCGGATGAAGTCGGCACGCTTGAGCCTGGCAAGAGCGCTGATCTGATTGCCGTCAAGGGTGACCCGCTGAAGGATGTCAAAGTCCTGAAGTCTGTCGATTTCGTCATGGTCCGCGGCGACGTCGCAAAACCCTGATGTCTGGTTCGGGCCGGTGTTGCGGGGCTGCAACACCGGCTCAAGCGGAATGGCCTCTGCCCAGGGAACAATTTGGCGTTTTGCGCTTTGTGTAGGAGCGGTTTCACGCAAGCTCAAAGGATCAGCCCCATGCGCATTCGTGCCCTTCTGGCCTCTGCCGCCCTCGCGCTTACCCCGCTTCCGGCTTTCGCGGGCCAGGAAGCCGAGGCCCTGATCGCAACCACCGCGTCCCAGATTTCGGATCCGGCCCGCGGCAAGGACGCCTTCCGGGAGTCGATCGATGTGCCTGCCGTTGCACGCTTCACGCTGGGCAAGCATGCACGCCGGATCAGCGACGAGGAGCACAAGCGCTTCACGGCAGCGTTCGACTCGTTCATTGCCAGCACGTTCGACAAGCACAACGATGACTTCATCAACGCCAAAGTCGAAGTGATCGGCTCGGTTGACCGCAGCCCGACAGATTCAATTGTCGAGACGCGCGTGAAGCCGCCCGGAAAGGACGAAATGACCGTCCGCTGGCGTGTGATGGAGCGCGACGGAGAATGGCGCGTTGTAGATGTTGAAGTGCTGGGCCTTTGGCTCGCGATCGAGCAGCGCGCCCAGATCGCGGCCATCCTCGACAAGCCTCGCGCGACAATCGACGACGCGATCGCCGCCCTGAAATCCTGATTGATCCGTTATCGGATCAATCAGGTGAAGGCGACATTCAGCCAATCCGGCCGCACGTAAGGCACGCCGAGGTCGCGCGCCACCAGCTTGTGCGCGATCGCGCCTCCATCAACCGTCAGGCCATTGGCGAGGTGGCGATCCGCATTGATCGCGGCACGCGCACCCTTGTTGGCGATCTGCATCACGAAGGGCAGGGTCGCGTTGTTCAGCGCATAGGTCGACGTGCGCGGCACGGCGCCGGGCATGTTTGCCACGCAGTAGTGGAGGATGCCGTCGACATCATAGATCGGGTCTTCGTGGGTGGTCGCATGGCTCGTCTCGAAGCAGCCGCCCTGGTCGATGGCGATATCGACCAGCACCGCGCCCGGCTTCATGGTTTTCAGCTGCGCCCGGCTGATCAGTTTCGGCGCCGCGGCCCCGGGGATAAGCACTGCGCCGATCACAAGGTCCGCGTCCTTGATCGCTTCAGCCAGTGAATGCGCGGTTGAATACATGGTCTTGAGGCTGCCGCGGAATTGTTCGTCCAGTTGTCCGAGTCGGATGTTGTTGCGGTCAAACACGGTGACATCCGCACGCATGCCGACGGCGATCTCCGCTGCATGCGTTCCCGAAACCCCGCCGCCGATGATGACCACCTTGGCGGGCGCCACGCCGGGCACGCCGCCGAGCAGGATGCCGCGCCCGCGTTTCGTGCGCATCAGCGCCCACGCCGCGACCTGCATCGACATCCGGCCGGCCACCTGGCTCATCGGGCGAAGCAGCGGAAGCCCGCCTTCGGAATCAGTCACGGTTTCATAGGCGATGGCGAGGCAGCCGGACTTCATCAGCCCCTCGGCCTGCACCGGATCGGGCGCGAGGTGGAGATAGGTGAACAGCGTGTGCTTCGGCGTCAGGCGCGCGGTCTCCTGGGGCTGGGGCTCCTTCACCTTCACGATCAGTTCGCTCTCGCCGAAAACCGCATCCGCGTCCGGGGCAATCTTCGCACCGACCGATGTGTAGGCTTCGTTGGCAAAGCCTGAATTCACTCCGGCCCCTGACTGGACCAGAACCTCATGGCCGGCGCGCACCAGCTCGCCGACGCTTTCAGGTGTCAGGCCGACACGGGATTCCTGTTTCTTGATCTCAGTTGGAACGCCGATGCGCATGAGGCCTCTCCCAAGGGTAAGTCCGCCCATATAAATCCGGATATCCGCAAGTTCCAGCCCTTTAAGCGAAGCCGCAGGACAGGGCATTCATGGCCCCGGAACGAAAATCCCCCTCCCGGACGGACCGGAAGGGGGACAATTTCTCGATCTTTGCCTGTCAGGCGCGGATCAGAAGACTTTCGAGATCATGACGACGAAGTTCTCGTCGGCGATGTCGGTTGCGCCGTCGATGTCCGTGTCGGTGTATTTGCCGGTCAGGTCGAACAGGTCGAAGCTGTACGTCGCGCCGAGTGACCAGTTGGTGTAGTCGCCGCCGGCATCGAAGCTGTAATTACCGACGCTGGCGAGGCCTTTGAACTTCTCGGTGAAGGCGTAGGTACCGGTGCCCTCAACGTAGGTGTTTTCATTGTCCGGGTCGTAATAGGCGGTAACGCCTGCCGACAGCGCGTCGACGGTGTAGCCGAGGCCGGCCTTCACTTCGAGGAAGTTCAGGTCATCTTCGCCCGGGTACACATAGCCGATGACGCCGACGTCGAAGCTCAGCGATTCGGTGATCGCGCCGCGGTAACCGCCGTAGAGGTCGACTTCGATATCGGCGTCAGAGCCGAAATCGACGTTCGAAGCCCAGGTGCCGACGTAAAAGCCGCCATTGGTGTAGTCGAGACCGCCCTGAACGGCGAAGCCGTTGTCGGTCTGCGAAATGCCGCGCCAGACGTAATCGTTGGTCGCAGCAATGTTCGCGGACAGGTCGCCCTGTGCTGAGGCCGCACCGGCAGCCGAAGCCAGCGCGATCGCGAGCAAGCTGGCCCGTTTGAAATTCTTGGTCATTTGGAGGAACCCTCGCTTCTGTCATCACGCCCCTTATCGAGCGCCACGCCGGAAGGTGCCGGGGGGTGACGCAAAATTCGATGGGAAACGTAACGTAAAGTCCTGCCCGAACACGCGTTCGCCGGGCTTTTGGGCAAGGAATGCTCGCCCTGCCTCAGCTTTGTGCGATGCAGCGAATCCACACCCCTGTGGCGGATTCGCCACAGATTCTGGCCCGCCACGCGTGTTTTGGTGCTATCGGGCCGCTAGCGGCGCGTAGCCGAGGTGCATGCCCGCATCGACCATCAGGGTTTCGCCGGTCACGTGCCTTGAGGCATCCGTGAGGAAGAAGACCGCCGAATCGGCAATGTCATCCGGGCCGCTGGCAACGTGTAGCGGGACCGAGGCGGCAACGCCGGCTTCCATCTTGGCATACTGCTCGGCGCTCATCTCGTCCTTGAACCAGCGGGTGCCAATGAAGCCGGGGCAAACGGCGTTCACGCGGATGGCCGGCGCAAGAGCGCGGGCGAGGCTGAGCGTCATCGTGTTCAGCGCGCCCTTTGTGGCGGCATAGGCCACCGAAGAGCCAATGCCTGTGACACCTGCAATCGAGGAGACATTGAGGACCGCCGAAGCGCGGCCGGTCTGGCGGTGTGCCTCTACCAGGAGCGGCTTCACTTTCTGCATCATCAGGAAAGGACCGGCGACGTTTACTGCATAGGTGTGCAGGAAGTCCTCGCGTGTCAGGGCGTTCAGGTCTGAATGGTCCCGCGCGTGTTTCGTGATGCCGGCATTGTTCACAAGGATGTCGAGCCGGCCGGCCTGGGCGGCGGCTTCGGCGAGCTTCGCGCAACCTTCATCGGTGGAGACATCCGCCTGGACGAGGCGCGCCTGCGCACCGGCCTTCTGGCAATCGGCAACTGTGGCCTCGCCGTCCGCAACGGACTTGGTGCAGTTGATGATGACGCTGGCGCCGCGCTCGGCGAGGCGCAGCGCGATCGAGCGGCCGAGTCCTGTGGCCGAACCGGTGACAAGAGCGCTGCGGCCTTCGAGGTCTCGTGGCTGGTTCATGAATCTCCTCCCGGGTGATGTTTGCATGTTGTTGTTCCCTCGTATCGCGATGGATCCGTTCGTGTCCATCGCTGCGCCCGTGGAACGGGTGTTTGGCAGGGGCTTGAACGCAACCGGCGCGCCCGCGACAAGGGTCGTCGAAACCAGCTTGGGCCCGCAATTCCTTGGAAGACCTGTTCCGCATCGTCTATGTCAGCACGGCCGTGCCCGGGCTCACCGACAGGGACATAGAGAACCTGCTGAATGTCTCGCAGTCGAACAATGATGAGCGCTTCATCACGGGATATCTCGTGCACAACGGGCAGGCCTTCATGCAGCTGATCGAAGGTCCGTATAACGAAGTTAACGAGATCTTTGCGCGCATCCTCCGTGACCGGCGCCACACCGGCGTGGTGCGTATCCAGGCAGAATGGACGGCAGCCCGCATTTTCCCGAACTGGTCGATGAACTATTTCCGTGTCGACCGGCATAACGGCATCGGTGCCATGGTCTCGCGCGCCGGAGACAGCGTGGACAGCCTGATGGAAGCCGGGGTGCCACGTGATGTATTGCACCTGTTCTCGAAGTTCATTCAGCAGACAGACTATCCGGATACGGAAGAAAGTTCCGGCTCAGAGCCGGGCGGCCCCGCTGCTAGGCAGAAGCCCGGCCGCCAACAGGACCCCCAGGCTTAGTTCTCAAGTTTTGGCGCGCTGACGTCACGGCCTTGCCCGCTTTCGCGTATGTTGCTGCCTGAGCCTCCGGCCGGAGGAGGCGACAGTCTCAAGCGCTGCGCATCTCACGCGGGGATTTGCCGGTCCAGCGTTTGAAGGCCCGGGAGAAGGCAGGGGCGTCAGAGAAGCCGACGAGATAGGCGGTTTCGTTGACGGAGGTCTTGCGGGCGGCGAGATAGTCGATGGCCATGCGGCGGCGCAGGTCGTCAAGGACGAGCTTGAAGCTGGTGCCTTCGGCCTTCAGTCTCCGGAACAGGGTCTGGCGGCTGATGCCGAGATCGGCGGCAAGGGAATCCGCGCTTGCGAGGCCTGTGTGGAGCGTCGGCAGGAGGCGGGCCTCGACAGCGCTGCGCAGCGTGCGGCCGGCTTCGAGGCTGGCGAGCAGGGCGCTGGCGCGCTCGGCAAGGATGCCGAAAACATAAGAGGGGTGCTGAGCAACGCGCCAGCCAGTGATGTCCGGATGCAGGCGCATGGCGTTCCAGCTGCTGGAGAAGGTGACCGGGCACTGGAAGACGCGTGCATGCTGGGCCGTGCTGGCGGGCGCGGGGTGGGTAAAGCAGACTTCGAGGACATGCGGCTGGGCCAGGAAGCGGCGGGGGCCGCAGACAAGGCGGGCGAAGGCGGATTCGGAGAGCTGAGGGAAGGCGTCCGGGTCCGGCCGGTTATCGACCATCCACAGCTCCGCGCCGCGCTGTGCCAGCGTGAAGCGGGGCTGGCCCGGCGGCATGGCGAGCTCGACCGCGAGCGTGCCGAAACGCTGCATCTGGGCGAAGGCGTCGCCCATGGTTTCGGCGGCAGTCATGATGAGGCCGACGAGGGAGATTTCCGGCATGTCCACCGCCTCGCCATAGAGGAGGGCGAGGGCGGGCTCGTTGCAGGCCGTCTCAGCCGCCTGAATGAGGGCCTGGTAACGGGCGAGAGGAATGCGGGCGTCGCGGTCATCCAGATCGCCCGGAGCAAGACCGGCGGCGGCGAGCAGGGCGGCGAGTTCTGCCCCGCGCGTGGTGGCGAAGGCCGCAAGGCCAGCCACGATACCGGCGGAGACGGTCGGTTCGGTCATGCCTCGGTTGCCCCCTGTTACAAATGAGCATGCGGCTGCAACGGGGTATCATGGCGTCCTTATCGAAAAACGGCAAGAAGCAGCGGCGTAAGCTGAATGGAGAGCGCGCTTGACGCTTCAGACCAAAACTGCCCTCGGGCGTCTCTTCGCAGGCTGGGCGCTCATGGCCGCCGCGTGGACGATGTTTGCCGGGGCGGCCCAGGCAGACAACCTTCAGGTGGCGCCGGACGCGCCGTGGTGGGCGCATTTTGGGGCGGCGGCGCTGCTCTGGCTGCATATCGGCGGCGGGACACTCGGCATGGTGTCCGGCGCGGCGGCGCTGACCTTCCGGAAGGGCGGTCGGCTGCACCGGGCGGCAGGGGCCGTGTTCTTCATCTCGATGTTCGTGACCTATCTGATCGGGGCGGGTGTCGCACCCTTCTTGGAAGACGGGCAGCGGCCGAACTTCGTCGCGGGGATCATGGCGCTCTACCTGCTGGTCACCGGCTGGCGGGCAGCGCGGCACCGCGAGAAATCGGCAGGCATCGCCGAGGCGGCAGGGCTGGTCATCGCACTGGCGATCGCGGGGACGGGCGCGGTGTTCATGCAGATGGGCTCCGCCAGCCCGACCGGAACGATCGACGGCTCGCCGCCGCAGGCTTTCATCCTGTTTACCGTGGCGGGCGTACTGGCGGCGGCGGGGGAGGCGAATGTGCTGCTGCGCCGGGGGATTTCAGGCGTCGCCCGGACGGCCCGGCACCTCTGGCGGATGTGCTTCTCGCTGTTCATCGCCTCAGGCTCCTTCTTTCTCGGCCAGATGCAGGTTCTGCCTGAGACTTTGCGGGATTCGGCCTTTCCCTTCGTGGCGGCGTTCCTGCCACTCGGGCTGATGATTTTCTGGCTCGTGCGGGTGCGAATTGGCCGGCCAGACGGGCGGACAGCGGCAGCCTGAGCGGGGCGCGGTGTCTTGCCCTATAGGTAAGCATGGACAAGCCGAGGCGCGCGGCTTAACTCGGCATGTTTTTCCAGCTTGAGGGGCTTCCGGGCGCATGTTCAGCAAGATTTTGATTGCCAACCGCGGCGAGATTGCCGTTCGCGTCATCAAGACGTGCCGGCGGATGGGCATCAAGACCGTGGTGGTCTATTCCGACGCCGATGCCGGCTCGATGGCTGTGCAGATGGCTGACGAGGCCGTGCATATCGGCGGCTCGCCCGCAGCGCAGTCCTATCTCGTGGCAGACAAGATCATCGACGCGGTGCGTAAGACCGGCGCAGAGGCGATCCACCCCGGCTTCGGCTTCCTCTCCGAGAACCCCGCCTTCGCCAAACGCCTCGAGCAGGAAGGCATCGGCTGGATCGGCCCGAACGCGTTCGCCATCGATGCGATGGGCGACAAGATCAGCTCCAAGAAGCTCGCCGCCGAAGCCGGTGTGTCGACCGTGCCGGGCCATATGGGCCTCATCGAGGACACGAAGGAAGCCGTGAAGATCTCGAAGGAGATCGGCTATCCGGTAATGATCAAGGCCTCGGCCGGCGGCGGCGGCAAGGGCATCCGTGTGGCTTATAACGACAAGGAAGTCGAAGAAGGCTTCCCGGCGGTGAAGGCGGAGGCAAAGGCCTCGTTTGGCGACGACCGCGTGTTCATCGAGAAGTTCATCCTTGAGCCGCGCCACATCGAGATCCAGGTCCTCGGCGACAAGCACGGCAACTGCATCTACCTCAACGAACGCGAATGCTCGATCCAGCGCCGCAACCAGAAAGTCATCGAGGAGGCGCCCTCGCCGCTGCTCGATCCGGAAACGCGCAAGAAAATGGGCGAGCAGGCAGTGGCCCTCGCCAAGGCCGTGAAGTATGACAGCGCCGGCACGGTGGAGTTCGTCGCGTCCGGCAAGGACAAGGGCTTCTACTTCCTTGAAATGAACACCCGCCTGCAGGTGGAGCATCCGGTGACCGAGATGATCACCGGCGTCGACCTTGTGGAGCAGATGCTGCGCGTGGCTTACGGCGAGAAGCTGAAGCTGAAACAGTCCGACATCAAGATCAACGGCTGGGCCGTTGAAAGCCGTGTGTATGCGGAAGATCCCTACCGCAACTTCCTGCCGTCGATCGGCCGCCTGAAGCGTTTCCATCCGCCTACGGAAGGAAAGCTCGGCAAAGGCGAAGTCCGCATGGATTCCGGCGTGCGCGAAGGCGACGAAATCTCGATGTTCTACGACCCGATGATCGCCAAGCTGATCACCTGGGGCAAGGACCGCGACACCGCGCTCGACGTGCACGGCGAGGCGCTGGACCGGTTCCACATCGAGGGTATCCAGGACAATATCCCCTTCATCGCCGCCGTGATGGACGAGAAGCGCTTCCGCTCCGGCAATATCACGACGGCCTATATCAAGGACGAGTTCCCGGAAGGCTTCCAGGGCGTCGCCCCGACCAAGGCGCAGGAAACCCAGCTGATCTGCGCGGCGGCCTATGTGCATGCCTTCTTCTCGCGCCGGGCCGGGCAGATTTCCGGCAAGGTGGCTGCAGCGGCGAAACCCCGCCGCGACTGGGTCGTCATCCTCGGCGACACGCACCATCCGGTCACCATCGACCTCGGCGACAATGGTGAGGCGCAAGTGGCTGTGAACGGCGGCAAGGCCCACAGCCTCGTGACGTCCTGGCAACCCGGCCAGCACCTCGTCGAAGGCGTGCTCGACGGCAAGCCGTTTGCCGTGAAGTTCGCTGATCGCACCGAAGGCTACGTGTTCCGCAGCCGCGGCGTCGCGCTGCGCGCGCTTGTCTGCACACCGATGGTTGCAGACCTGCACGCGCGCCTGCCCGAGAAGCCGAAGGCAGACACGTCCAAACTCGTCATCTCGCCGATGCCGGGTCTCGTCGTGTCGATGGATGTCGCGGTCGGCCAGGAAGTGCAGGAAGGCGAGGCTGTGTGCATCGTCGAGGCGATGAAGATGCAGAACATCATTCGCGCCGGCGCAAATGGCACGGTGAAGGCCATAAACGTGAAGGCCGGCGACAGCGTCGCGGCTGACGAAATCATGGTCGAATTCGCCTGAAACACCGTCTGCTGACGGTCATCGCAAGCCAGACTTAACGTTCCGGAAACCGGTTCGGTCTGCTATTCCTTTGCCGATGCGCGCCATTGCGGAACCCTCCGCTTTGGCGCACGATCAGCAACGGACCAGCAACCAGCGGGGCGGGAGCGCCCCATGAAAGGGAGCCGCTAGCCATGATGGGACTTCTGTTTTCACCCAACGGACGCATTGACCAGCCAACCTATTGGCGGAGCGTGCTGATCCTGCTCGCGATCAGTGTCGCCATCAGCGTGCTCAGCGCGTTTGTCTCGCCCTTCCTGAGTGTCCTCGGTCTGATCTTCATCTGGCCGTGGATTGCCGTGCACGTGAAGCGTTTCCATGATGCGGGCAAAACTGGCTGGCTGACAATCGCGATGGTGGCGCTCGCCCTCATTGCCTCGACAGTTCTCAGCTTCATGCTGCCCGGCCTGTTCGGTGTCGACCAGCTCGCGCTGCAGGCCGAAATGCAGGAGGAGATCGAGCGCGCCTCTCGCGGTGGCGCGGGCGAAGCCTTTGCGGCAACGATGGAGGCAACAAAGCTCGCCTCGCAGGCCACCTTGCTGCCCAGCATTGCCAGCACGGCCCTCGTCACCGGGATCGTCGGCGCCGTGATGGGGGTGTTCAAGACCGATCCGAACGACAACCAGTACGGTCCCGGCCCGGCCGGTGCCAGCACAGTATTCAACTAGTCAGTAAACTGATCATAGCCAAGGGGGCAACAGACATGGTCACTTTTCAGGAAGCTATCCAGCTCTTCTTCTCTCGATACGTTGATTTTCAGGGCCGTTCTCGGCGGTCGGAATATTGGTGGATCGCGCTGTTCAACGTCATCGTCTTCGGTGTCGGCACTGTCCTTGCCATGGTGCTTGGCGGCGTAAACTTTGAAACCGGCGAGATGGGCGTGGCCGGCTACGTCATTTTCGGTCTTCTCGGCCTCTACGCGCTCGGCATCATCTTGCCGTCGATCGCACTGTTCATTCGCCGACTGCACGACATCAACCAGACCGGCTGGATCTATCTCGGCCTCGTCCTTCTCGGCTTCGTGCCGCTCATCGGCCTCTTGGCCTCGATTGCGCAGATCGTGATTGCCTGCATCCCCGGCACCGTCGGCCCCAACAAGTACGGCCCGGACCCGAAAAATCCGGCCGGCACGCCAGACGTCTTCGTTTAACCGGGGCCTCAACCCGTGTAACAGGAAGGGCCGGGCGGATCGTCCGGCCCTTTTGATTTGGACCCCCGGCACCGCAGGGCCTTTGGTCTTGCATAGTTTTATCGTTTATTGATAAGAGGGGCCGTTGCATGCGGCTGCCCCTGTAAGGAAACAACCGACCCCCATGGACTTCCGCTACCTGTTCTTCGAGCCGAAAGGCCGCCTGGCGCCAAAGCCCTTCGCGCAGGGCCTGATTGTCCTGACGGGCGCGTTCATGGTCATAACCGTGCTCGCCGCCATCGTCTCGCCCGGCCTCGGCATCCTGCAGTACGCCGTGATTTTCCCGTATCTCTGCCTGTTCGGCAAACGGCTGCATGATGCCGGGCTCAGCGCCTGGCTGTGGCTGGTTTTCATTGCCGGCATGGGCTTTCTCAACATGATCCTCTCGGCGCTGTTGCTGCCGGTGCTCTCGCCGCAGGCTTACGCGTTGCAGGTCGAGTTGCAGAAAATCATGGAGACGGATGGCTGGACGGCCTTCCTCGAGGTGCTCACTGCGCGGGGGCCCGAATATGCGCGGCTTTCGGCGGTCACCTCGGTGGCGACGCTGCTGATCAGCAGCGCCTTCACCGGCTTTGCCGCCTACCGCCTGCGCTCCGATCCCAAGACCAACGCCCATGGTCCGCCAACGTCCGGCGGGCCAGCGGCAACCTTTTCCTGACACTGACAGAAGGCGACCGGCCATGGACCTGACTTCCGGCGATATCGACACGCACCGCCCGTGGATCCGCGACCACCGGGACGATCCCGGCACGATGAACTGGGCGCAGACCTTGCTGAACCCTTTCGGGAAGAGTCCCAAGCTGCATTTCACGCGCGCCTGGACCTTCAGTTTCCTCGGCCGTTTCCTGCTCTATATCGTGCCGTCATTTGCGGCGCTGGTGCTGGCGATTGCCGGTATGGACACGGCATGGCTGAATGCGCCGCAGGAAGTTCTGGTCTTCATGGTGCCGGCGCTTCTGGTCCCGTTCGCGGCCTTCGTTCTGTTCACGGAGTATACGTCCTTTGTCAGCCATACGCGCCGTCTCGCGGATGCCGGGCGGCCGACAGGGCTTGCCGCGATCGTCCTTGTGCCAATCATCCTGGGCCTCGCGGCCTATGCGGCCGGGGCGCAGCAGGGCGCGGCCCAGCACCGGGAGTTGAACGCCCCGCCGGCTGCCAAGGTGGAAACCGAGAAAGAGGGCGAGGCCGACGCCGAGGCAGGCGCTGAGAAGGCGGATACTGTCGCAAAGGATGACGGAGCGAAAAACAAACAGCAGCCGCAGCGGCGCGGCCCGCCAGGTCCGCCGCAAAGCGAGCGCCAGATGGCGATGTCGGCCGGCACGGGCGCTGCGTTCCTTGTCTGGTGGCTCGGCTCGGCCATCGTCATGATCTGGTCGCTGGTCTGGGTTGGGCGGTTGCCGAATGGCGGCGAGGGGCGCATCCGCACAGGCAGCCATCTGACGCCGGAAGAGATCGCCACAGGGCTCTGAACCGCACGCGCCAGATCAGTTTGTGCAACACCTCCGCCCGCGGATGTGTGATAAATCCGGAGCTCCGAACCCTCACCCCCCATCGCTACTCAAAGGGCTCTCGTTTCCCGGTTGATCGGAGGGGCCGGTTGGCGAGGTTCAGGCCGCCGGGCTCAGCTCCGGCAAGGTGACGCGGATCAGCCGGCTGGCGAACACGTCTTCGAAGGCGGCCTTCAGGGCCATGTCGGCCTCTTCCATCGTGACGACGCGGCCAAGGCCGGCAAGGCTGGTGACGCCATAGCGTGGGTCCTCGATGCCGCACGGCGTGATGCCCGAGAAGTGGCCAAGGTCCGGCTCCACGTTGAGCGAGATGCCATGCAGGCTGACCCAGCGTTTCAGGCGCACGCCGATAGCGGCGATCTTGTCTTCGCGCAGCGGGCCGCCGGGCTCGGTCCGGTCCACCCACACGCCGACCCGGCCCTCGCGCACACCGGCATCCACGTTGAAGGTGCCCAGCGCCCGGATGATCCACGCCTCGAGGCTCGCCACAAAGGCACGTACATCGCGGCCGCGTGCGCCAACGTCGAGCATCAGGTAAGCCACCCGCTGGCCGGGGCCGTGATAGGTGTACTGGCCGCCGCGTCCGGCATCGTAGACCGGGAACCGGGCAGGGTCCTTCAGGTCGGCCGGACGGGCGGATGTGCCGGCTGTATAGAGCGGCGGATGTTCCAGAAACCAGACGAGTTCGCGCGCGCCTTCATCACGAATCGCGCGCGCCCGGGCCTCCATCACCGCGAGGGCAGCCTCGTAGGCAACAGGGGTCTCGGAGACGGCCCAGTCAATGTCCGGAAAATTTGTCATGGCCCCCGCGATATAGGCGTTTTTCAGGGCTTCACAAAGCAGGAGCGCCGCCTTATACGGCCCGTCTGCCCCGAATATACCAGTGTGCGGTCGTGGCGGAATTGGTAGACGCGCAGCGTTGAGGTCGCTGTGGGGCAACCCGTGGAGGTTCGAGTCCTCTCGACCGCACCATTCTCATCATCCGGTCCTGTAAAGCTCCCGGCCCTATCCGGGCATGCATGCCCGCACGCCGGTCACCGGCAGAATGGTTTCCCAGCCTTCGGCATCGCGGATCGTGATATTGCCGCTATCGACCCGCTGGCCGCCATCAAGGTTTTCACCAGGCTTCAATGTGATTTCGACCACTCGTCCGGTTGCTGCCTCTTCAAGTTCGAGTTCGCTGACAAACTGGCCGAAAACCTCTCCGCCGGACGAAGTTACAGGCAGGCGGACTGGCCCACCGTCGAGCAGGACGAGTCCGCTGGTCGCCGGGCTTTCCGCGAAGAACACGAACTGGCGCGGAGCCGACATGCCCCACAGGAACAGGCCGCACTTGCCGGGCGCAAGGCGCTGGGGGGGCAAGCCGGCATCGGGCACGGCAGAAATGGCCTGCGGCGTGCTGGCAGGCGCGGAAGCCGCTTCCGGCTTCGGAGAATGGCTGCAAGCCGGAAGAACGGCGATCAAGGCAGCAAGGAGGGCGGGTCTCATCATGGCGGGTCGCTCGTTGCAGATGTCTGGAAGAGGTAAACGTAGTCCTGCCCCTGCAGCGTGAAACCGGCAATGGGCAGCGCGAAAGCCAGCTCGCGCGGAACGATGCCGGTGACCCTGGCTTCGAACTGACCGGTCTGGTTCGGGGCAAGGCGAAGGACGGACTGGAAGCGTGTTCCGGTCTGGTTTTCGGATGTCATCGGGATGATCAGCGCTTCGCCGTCACAGCGCAGCGTGCCCTGCATCGGTGACCAGCCGGAGCCGAGAATGTCCCGGTTTCGCTCCAGCACATCGCTGCGGGCCATGCCTTCCGCGCTGAGGCAGCCTGCCGGGCCGGCGCGAAGCACGTCGCCGGTCAGGTCTACCCGACCACCAGACTGGCGTATCCAGAGTGCAGCCTGCTCAAGCTCGGCGAGATCAATACTGAGTGTGTAGTCGCGCAGCGACACCGTGGGTCCGGGAGCGAAGGAAATCTTTCCCGTTCCGGATCCCTGCGGGCCGTTCCAGTCGACCGTATACTGAATGTTTGCGGACAGGAGGCCCGATGGTGAAAAATCCAGCGCTGCATCTCCAAAGGGCTTTCCGTCAAGGGTGAGGCCGCGGACAGTACCGGAAAGGACTGTACCCTCGGCGCTCGCCCAGCGGAGACCGCTTGCGGCGGCGCCTGTCAGAGACAACGCTGCACTGAGGGGCGCAAACGCAACACCGCCGCCGATGAAACCTGTTGCGAGCAGGACGAGAACCGCAATCCTGTTCATGGCACAGCCACGTCCGCGTACTTGATCACGGCATTGACGCGGCCAGCTTCTGCGGCGGTCAGTTCTGCTGATCTGACCCGCAGGCCGAGACGGGTTTCTGCTGCAGCGATCCATGCAAATAGCTGCTGCGGGTCCGCAGCGGTCAGCACGAACCGGTCCTGCGCTGCCTCTTCCGCTGACTGCGACACAGTGAGGTCAAATTCGCCGGCAAGGCCGAGCAGTGCAGTCTCCGGGTCTGCGGGCGGCGTCACCGGCGCCTCGATGATGCCTGCAGCCTGTAGCCGGTCAAGGCGAACCAGTGTGCTGCTGGTCTCCGAGACGCGGGCGCGGGCATCTTCCCGCTGGGCGATGGCCGGGAGGACAATGAACTGCACCAGTGCGGCGAACAGCGCGATGAACGCTGCGGCGCCGAGGAGGATGCGTTCGCGCGGGGCGCGGGAGGTCCACCAGTTCATCATGGTGCCGCCTTCAGGATGAGAACGTCTTCGGTGCCGGAGGTGAGGAGATTGAGTGACTCTGTCTGAGCGATCCAGCCTGCAGATTCCAGATTGGCGCGAAAGGCTTCCGCGTCGGCTTCGGCCGGAAAGCGCAGGACGGCGCGCAAGGCGCCTGTCTCATCCGTGTACTGAAGCTGGCGGAGCTGTGTACCGGGCCTTTCGGCAATTGCCTCGTAGAGCGCTGAGGACAGGCTGATGAAGGAGCTGGCGTTGTTCCCGGACGTGGCCGCCGATAGCCGGCGTACTTCGGCGTGCACATCGGCCGGTTCCGGCGCGGCCGGAAACTGTGCGCGGAAGGCCGCGCGGGCTTCCGCTTCCTGCTGCCCTGCTGTCGCCTTGAGGCTGCTGATCTCGAACTGGAGGGCCGCGGTCCAGACGGCTGCGGCAAGTATCGACAGCACGCCCGCAAAGCGCCAGCGGCCGATCGAATTGCCCTGTTTCTGCCCTCGTGCTTCGGTCAGCCGTATGCCCGGGTTGCGCGCTTCCAGTATCGCGAGTGTTTCAAGCGGGTCTGCGACCGTGACATTGGCGGCGCTCAGGTTTTCCTTTTCGAGGATAGCCCGCAGGACGCCTTCTGGCCAGGACCGGTCTGCTGTCACGATACCGCTTGCGCCGTGCATCAGAAGCCGGTCGCCGAAATCGTATACTGTGCCCGGTTCAATCGAAAGGCTGACTTCAGGTACGATCTCTGCATGACCGAGTCCTGCTGACTGGAGCAGCGCTGTCCAGTGCTGCAGGATCGCCTTGTCGACAACGTAGAGGCCGCGCGCGGGTGTTCCGGTCTGCTTCGGACCAAGTTTGACATGCACATCTTCAATGGACTGTGCGAGGTCGTCCTCTACGGCGTAGAGCGCAGCCCTGCGTGCTTCCGATTCCGATTTCGCAGCAACGGGGACGTCGAACCTTGTGCAGCTGAGGCCCGGCGCGAAGGCGATTGCCTTCGGGCGACCGGTTGCCTTGAACCCGGAGAAATCCAGACGCTGCAACGTGCGTCCTTGCCGCACGGAAAGACGCGGAAACTGATCGAGGCTTGCCGGAAGGTCGATGTAGATTTCGGCGGTCATCCGGCGCTCCCGAAATCGCGCCAGACAATTGCGGGCTGTGCGCCATCACCGGCACGCAGGACAAAGCGGAAGGGCCAGCTGCCGGTATCGAGGCTGACGCGGCCGTTGCCCGAGAAATACTGGCTGCGCACGTCCAGGGGCAAACCGGCAAGGGCTTCGCCAGCGCCCGGAAGACGCGCCGCAGCATTGCGAGTGGATTGGATATCCGGCCAGCCTGTGGCCGGGCGGGACTCGATGAGGCGTCGCGCATCGGCGAGGGAAAGCTGGCCGCCGCTTGCTGCGCGCAAGACCGCAGCTGATTCAGGCGTGAGTGCATTCATGTTCAGGCGCGCCGGTTCTGCCTGATCCAGCAGGCACGTGAAGGCTGCCAGAGCGCGGCGAAGATCGGGCGTGATGCCGGGAATGGTCGTCAACTCGGCATGGCTGAGCATCGGCTGGTTCGCTGCCCGGAAACCCTCGCTCCTCGCAAGATAGAGGGCATCTTCTCCGCCGAGGGGAAAGGGCACGCTGTCGGCATCGATCCAGTCAGCGATGGACGCTGAAATACGGCTCGCATCGCTTTCCGGTAGGCCCATGTCGGCGAGCAGTATTTCAAAGTTCCGCATTTCACCGGTTCTTGCGACAGGGTCCGTGTTGCCCAGGCTGTTGAGATTGAAGCACGGTCCCATGGGCTTGAGTGTCAGGACGATCTGACCACCCTCAAGGGGCAGGGCAAGCGTCTGGGTGAGTGTTTCCCCGTTTGCATCCGGCGGGAGCCGGCTTGCAGCGACAAGGCTTGATGCAGAGGCGAGCGCTGCGGTTTCGGCAGATCGTGCGGCCCAAAGTGCCTCGCTACGCCGTACACTGAGTTTCTGCAATTCGGTCTGCCGGGCAATCACCCCGGTTGTCATCACGGCGGCGACAGACAAGGTTGCAACGATCAGGAGGATCGACAGCAGCGCGGTGCCAGTCTCCTTCGTGAAGGTATTCATGAACCGGCCCCCAGAAGATAGCGGACCGTAAGGATGTCTTCTTCGGAAAAAACCAGTTTCAACTCAACTTTCTGTGGCGACTCCAGTGCCTCGCCGCCTTCAGACATCCACTCGCTGCGCCATGTTTCCGACCGGCCATAGCCCGCCTCGACCCCCTCGAGGCCCGATAGAAGGATCTCCTCAATGGCCGGCGTGGCGGCGCCGGGATCCGGGGCCTGCCATGATCGCCGGATCAGGGCGCCGCCTTCAAAGCGGTACTCGACGCGCTGAAGGTCGCTGCGCGCCGTTTCCAATGGATTGCTCCAGCCATTGCGGACGAAAACCATCAGGCGGCCATCGGCGCGTGGCGGATATCCTGCGAAGGCCGCTGCCGGTTCAGACTGGGCGGCGTCCTGACTCTTGCGGCCGGTGTATGCGGCCAGGTCAGATGAGATGATGTTCAGTGCCGCGGCCAGTTCGCCCGAGGCCGCGCCGCGGTCTTCCAGCACACGCGCGCCCCGCAGCGTCTGGTTTGTCATCACGGCGCCTGCCGATGCCATCAGCGCGATCACGAACAGCGCTACCAGCGTTTCGATCAGCGTCATGCCGCTTTCGGAAGAACGACTGCATTTCATTGTTTGGCACGATCGGATGAAAGTAGAACGAGACGCGCCGCGGCAGCGGATTTGCCCATTTCGCGAACTTCGATCCGTATGCTGTACACGCCGTCCTGCGGCGTCCTCTCCAGGGTTCGTGTCCATGAAAAAGTGCGGCCCCGCTGAACGGTTTCGCCTTCCAGAACCGGACTAAGGTCCAGAGTTTCGGAAGTTGTGATGTCGACAGCCACATTCTCCGCGACCGTGCGCGCCAGCAACCGCTCGTCCAGTTCACCGCTGATCCGAACGGACTGTGTGTTCAGAGACACAAGGCCCATGGCCGCAATGGAGAAAACTGCGAGCGCCACCATGGTTTCGAGAAGCGAGAAACCCTGCGCGCTCATGAACTTGAGCCCGCTGAAATCGGCAAGACCACCTGGCGGTTGCCTGCGCGCAGTTCGATATTCGTCAGAGCAGAATGGCCAAGCGGATCGAACGCAATCTGCGGCTGAGTAAGTGTTTCAGCGTCCCCTAAGGTATCTCGCGTGGTGGGCACAGGTGCAGGCGAAGAAATGGCAACACCTGTGGAGAGCGTCCGGGCCGAGCGGGGGAGGGCAATCCATTCCTGGCCGTTCCAGACTGCCGCCACATAGCTGTCGGCTTTGATGACGAGACCTGTTGGCTCGCCCGAAATGCGGGCCCTGCGTTCCAGCTGCGCCAGGATTTCCTCGAGCCGCTCGCTTTCCTGCCTCAAGGGATCGGTAGGCCGGCTTGTGCCGAGGATCATCGCCGAAGCGAAGGCTATGATCGACAGCGTCACGAGGACTTCGGTCAAAGAGAATCCGGCTTCCGCAGGCGCGCGTCCGCGCGCTGGAGAATTCGCAGATGGATCCGCAGTATTGCGCACGGGCGTGCTATTCCCAGTTGCCGATATCGGCATCTGCACCTTCGCCGCCGGGCTGGCCGTCTGCCCCGAGGGAGAAAATGTCATAGCGTCCGCCAGAGCGTGTGCCCGGCATCTGGTACTGATACGGATTGCCCCACGGGTCCATCTGTACACGGCGGATATAGCCGCCTTGGCGATAGAGTGCGAGATCGACGCCTTGCGGGGGCGCCGACAAGGCGGCAAGGCCCTGTTCGGCACTTGGATAATTGTAGAGGTCGAGGCTGTATTGTTCCAGCGCGCTTTCGAGGCTGGCAATATCGGACCGGGCCTTTGAGATGCGGGAACGATCGCCCACCGGCGCGACGTTGACGATGATCAGGGTCGCAAGCAGGCCCATGATGAACACGACGACCATCAGCTCGACGAGTGAAAACCCAGCCTGATCCTTGCGCTGCTGCGATATGTTTGAATTTCGGGTCGGGTGCATGGTTTCCTCCGTTAGCCGAGGGCGAGGGTGTTGAGCTGCATGATGGGCAGCATGATCGAGAGCACGATAGTGCCGACGATGCCGCCAAGGATGATGATGACCGCTGGTTCCAGGAGGCTGAGAACGGTCCGCGTCGTGGCTTCGAACTCGCTTTCGAGAAACTCGGCCCCGCGGTTCATCATTGCGGGCACATCGCGTGCGGCTTCGCCGCTCTGCACCATATGGGTAAGAATGGGTGGGAAAGCCCCGGTCTTTCGCATCGATGCCGAGAGGGTCGCGCCCTGCTGGACCTGTTCGATGATTGACGTTGCCGCGTCCCGGAACACAGCGTTGCCCATGGCGCCGCGTGCTGCCAAGAGCGCTTCGATGACCGTCGCGCCGGAACTTGCGAGTGTGGCGTGTACGCGCGCGAACTGGGCGGCAGACAGGGTACGGATCAACGGACCAACCAGCGGGACACCAAGCAAGAAGGCATCCCAGCGCTTGCGGAAGACCGGCGCCGCCAGCAGACGGGAGAACAAGGCGGCCGCCAGAAATGTAGTGCCTGCTAAGAGCCAGCCCCAGTTTCTTGTCGCCTCGGATGCACCGATCACAATCTGGGTGAGCAGGGGCAGCTCGGTTGTTCCCAGCATCGCGAATTGTTCAACAAGTTTCGGTACGACGAACACCATCAGCGCCGTCACCATCAGCAAGGCCATTACACCGAGCACAGCAGGATAGACCAGCGCGGCCTTTGCCTGCGATGCCATCTTGTAGGACCGCTCAAGGTTTGCGGCCAACTGGTCAAGTACGGCGGGCAGACGGCCCGCCGCTTCGCCTGCGGCAACAACAGCGCGGTACAGCGGCGGGAAGGCCTGGGGCGCGTTGCGCAGGGAGTCGGCGAGTGTTGCGCCTTCCATGACCTGCGACCGGACGCCAAGGATCAGTGCACGGACAGACGCTGCACTGCCATCTGCGGCAGCGGCGGTCAGTGCCTGCTCGACGGTCATGCCTGATTGAAGAAGTACTGCCAGCTGACGGGTAAAAAGCGTACGCTGCTTATGTGACAGGCGGGTTCGAAGGCGGGCTCCTCCCGGCTTTGCGCTGCTGCTTTCGGCAACTTCGACCGGCGTCAGCTGGCGGGCGCGCAGCTCCCGGCGTGCAGCACGGGGATTGTCGGCCGAAATAATCCCGGTCGTGCGACGTCCATCGGTCGTCAGCGCCTTGTACTCATACGCCGCCATTCCACGCCTCCCTGCGGCAGACGTGCAGCAGCTCTTCCGGGCTCGTCTCACCGCTCAGCACATGTCGAAGCCCGTTGCGGAACAACATGTCGGCAGACGAGAAGGCCGCCCGCTCGATGGCCTCTTCGCTCGCTGCTTCGTGGATCAGCCGTTTGATTTCCGGAGTGACCAGAAGAAGTTCGTATACGCCCAACCTTCCAGCATAGCCCGTACCCCTGCAAGCTTCGCAACCAACAGGCCGGTAGAAACTTATGTCTGGATCAGCGGCAAGACCAAGTTTGCCGCTCAAGGCAGCGTCGGGCGAATAGGGGGCTTTGCATTTTGCGCAGAGCCGGCGCACCAGGCGCTGCGCCAAAACGGCGCGCAGGGTGGATGCCAGAAGGAAGCTCTCGATACCCATGTCGCGCAAGCGTGTGATGGCGCCCGCCGAGCTGTTTGTATGGACCGTCGAAAGCGCCAGACGGCCCGTAAGCGCAAACTCGAGCGCGACTTCAGCGGTTTCTGCATCTCGAATTTCCCCGACCATCACGATGTTGGGATCGTTCCGCAGGATCGAGCGCAAGGTGGCGGCAAAGGTCAGACCGACCTTGTGGTCCATTGGCGTCTGACTGATTCCGTCGAGCCCGTATTCGACGGGATCCTCGAGGGTCATGATGTTCACCCGGCCGGTATTCAGTGTGGCGAGGGCGGAGTAAAGTGTTGTTGTCTTGCCTGAACCTGTGGGGCCGGTGACAAGGATCACGCCGTTCGGCTCAGCGATGACCGACCGGAACCGGTCGAGCGTCGCCTCGTCCATGCCGAGCCCGTCGAGGCCGACAAGCGCCTGCCTTGTATCCAGAATGCGAAGCGCGACGCGCTCGCCATACCGGGTCGGCAGGGTCGCGACGCGCACATCAAGCGCCCTCCCTCCGAGCGACAGCGAGACGCGGCCATCCTGAGGCATGCGCTTTTCGGAGATGTCGAGCCGGCTCATCACCTTTATGCGTGAGACAAGCGGGGCTGCGATGCGGGGCGAGGCGGCGAGGACTTCCTGAAGTTCGCCGTCAATCCGGTAGCGGATGGAAAGCTTTTCTTCGAATGGATCAATGTGAATGTCGGATGCACGGCGCTTGATCGCGTCCTGCAAGAGGCCGTTGATCAACCGCACGATCGGCGCGTCCCCGTCGCCTGCGAGCAGGTCTTCGGTCTGCGGGAGACCATCGAACAGAGTTTCCAGATTTTCCTGTTTCGCGGCTGCGGCTGCCGCAGTCCCGTCCAGCGCGCCGCCACCAAAGCCTTCCGATAGGAGACGTTCAAACGCAATTGCAGTGTGCGGCTCGATTTCGAAGGATGAAGCCAATACGCGGCGCACCTCCACAAGTGCCAGTATATCGGCGCCTTCGCGCATCGCCACTGTCAACGGCGTGCGCCCTGGGATCACGGCGAGGCCTTTGTCCCTGGCGAAAGCATAGTTCAACTGAGCCCGCATGGCCTCACCCGGCCGGGCTGGGCGCCGGACCCGCAGGTGGCTGCGCGCCGAGCACCTGGTTGACATAATTGTCGATGGAATTGCCCGGAGTAATGCCGCGCATCAGCTCCTCGCCGCGAACGTAAAGGTATTTCTGCTCGGTTGCAGCCTTTGCGTCCGCCCTGTCGCGTACAATCGTGGGACGGATGAATACCATCAGGTTCGTACGGGTTGTCGATTTCCCTTCAGAACGAAACAGTCGCCCTGCAAAGGGAATGTCACCCAGCACCGGAACTTTGGAATCGCGCGTTGTGTCCGTCTGTTCGACGAGGCCGCCGAGCACGATGATTTCGCCATCGTCCGCGAGCACGCTCGCCGTGATCTTGCGCTTGTCGAGGATGAGGTCCGGGGTCACCGTACCGACGCTGCCGAAAACGCTGGACACTTCCTGCCGGATATCGAGGCGCACGGTGTCGTTCTCGCCGATCCGTGGCGTGACTTCGAGCTGGATGCCGACATCCTGGCGTTCGACTGTCCGGAATGGATTGGAATTGGCGTCGCCGAGAACCTGACCGGTCGTGATGGGTACTTCCTGGCCGACGATCAGGGCCGATGTTGCATTGTTCAGCGTCATGCCGAACGGAGTGGACAGGATGCGCGAATTTGTATCGTTCTGGACAGCGTTCAGGATGACACCGAACAGGTTGTCTCCGGACTGGCCACCGAAGCCGAGCGTGAGGCCCGAACTTCCCGTCAGTGAACTGATGGCAGCATCCCTGAACGGATTGGCCTTTTCAAGATCCTTGAAGCTATCGGTGACCAACGCGCCGGTGAGTGCCAGAAGATTCGGGGCGGAGCGGGAAAAATTCGTCGAAGCAAACGGTACATCACTCTTGCCTGTTCCGGAGAGCAGGAACTGAAGGCCAAGCTCTTTTGCCGCATCGTCCGACATCTCGACGATGATCGCCTCGACCATGACCTGAGGCCGGCGCACATCCAGCGCCGAGATGACTTTTTCCATCGCGACCAGCGTTTCGGCATTGCCACTGATAATCAGCGAGTTGGTGGCCGGATGGTGTGAGATTGTCTGTGCGGGCGGCGCAGTATCTGAAGGCGAGCGCTGCGCCGCAATGCTGAGGCCGACGCGTTCAAGAATCGGCACGATCTCGCCGGCGTCGGTATAGTTGAGCGGAATGATGCGGATATTGTCGCGCTGCGGCTCCGTCGAGTCGAGTTGCAGGGCGACTTCACGGGCCTTGTTTACGGTGACCGGATCGCCGCGGAGGAGCACGGCATTGCTCGTTTCCGAGGCAACCGCGAGAAAATTGCGTCCGGCGCCCGTGCCGGTGCCATCGGTAGCGGCGCTGCCCTGAAGCCGGTTGAGCACCGCCTCCATTTCCAGCGCCGGGACGTTTCGCAGCGCGACCGTTTCGGTAACCGAGGGATCACGGTCGATGGTCTCGATCATCCGGCGGACGCGCTGGAGGTTCGAAGCATAATCGACCACAACCAACGTGTTGGTGTTCGCGTTCGCGGCGATCTGACCCTGGCTGTCGAGCACCGGCTTGATCTGCTGGGCGACATCCATCGCATTTGCATGATCGAGGCGAATGATCTCCGTGACAAAGGCATTGCCACCCTGTCCGGAAATCGGCGCTTCGGTCGCTGCAACGGATTCAGGAACGATCCTGTAGGTGTCGCGGCCCGCCGGGATGGCGGCGAAACCCTGTACACGGAGTGTTGTCAGGAAAACCTGGAAAACTTCCGCGGTGGTCATGGGCGACTGCGAAACGACCGAAACACGCGCTTTCCGAACGTCCGGATGCGTGATGAAGGTATAACCCGTCAGCATCGAGACGTCGGCGATCAGCGTGTTCAGCTCGACATCGTCGAGCTTCATTACATGTTTGTCGCTGCTTTCGGCAGGCGCTTGGGCATCAGCCCACTGTGCGGCGGACAATGCCGTCGCAGCTGCAAGGAAAAGGCGTTTGATCATTGGGAGAGGCCTGCATTGGGCGAGACGCGCAGCCGCACGATTGCGCCCTGGCGAACCACGTCCAGCGCAACATCTGACCCGCTGGCGACGGACTGGTGGATTTGTTCCGGCTGGAGTCCTTCGATCGCCTGACCATTGACGCGCAGTATCAGGTCGCCGGATTCGAGGCCTGCGGCTTCGAAAGCGCCGGCGCCGCGCGGCTCAAGGCGATATCCGGAGATCTGCCCGCCGCGCATTTCCGGCATCATCACCGTATCGGCGGCGAGCGCGGTGGGGGAAACAGCTGCTGCGTCCGGCGCCGCTGCCGCTGCCATAATGAGTGGGGCCGATGCAGAAGCAGCATCTGTTGGCGCAGCGAATGGCGCCGTACGTCCCGGATACAAGCTCAGTATCTCCAGAAGTCCGTCGCGGCTGAGGTGGGCTGCTTCGCCGGTCACATTCACGAGAATGACACCTGGCATGACTTCATCGCCAGGGACGAATCGTTTCTGTTCACCGTCCGGGAACGCGATCACGGCGCTGCTCGCCATGGTATTTCCGGCCACGGCGCGCACACCGGCGAGTTTCAACTCAAGGGTTGTCTCGGGGGCTGCGTCCACGCTGCCTGCTGACGCTGTTCCTGTGTCGAAAGGATTGATCCGGGTAAGGAGCAGACTGGATGCATTCGCGGACGCGGCGGGAAGAGATGTAAGCTGCGCTGACGTCGACTGCATCGCGGCTGGAGGTGCGTCCTGCGGCGTGAAGGCGGTCCAGGCAAGACGCCCGAACAGGACACCGATGGTCACCACGAGCAAAGATTCTACCGCGACGCGACCGGCAGTCTCGGCCGTCGTGCCAGTGATGCCTCTTTCCATTCTGAAAAGTGCCGCCATCCGAAACCCCTTGGTTCAGCCCCTGCAGGCTAATCACACTTGTGCGACACTTCCGCGACGGTTCAGGTCCATTTTTTCAGCTGGCTGCAGGCCGTTGCATATTCGCAACGACCTGCAGGTCCGGGCGGACTAGAACTCCGTACTGAGGCCGAGCGAGATGGTGGTTCCCAGCTCATACTGGTTGACCTGGACGAAGCCGTTAGAGCCGGACTGGAACTCATCGAAGTCTTCGCCGAGGATGTTCTGGGCTTTGAAGTCGACCGTGAATTCGCGGCCACGCAGGTCGAAGCCTTTCTTGAATACGAAGTCGAGGTTGATGCCCGGCTCCTGCACGAAGTCGGGCTGACCAGCGGGAGCCCGCGCGGAGGTGCGCTCGCTGGCATAGGTCACCAGCAAAGTGGCTTGCGAGCGCGCCACATCATCCTGCCAGCCGAGCTGAAGGTTTGCGAGGTGCTCGGATTGTCCCTGCAGACGCGATCCGTCTGTGATGAAGTCCGTTGCCGGACGCGGCTGGCCGTTGGACTGGAGCGGAAAGACGACGTCGCCGCTGCTCGCCTGAACTTCCGAGCTTGAGTATGTATAGTTGGCCTGCACAAGGAACTCCTTGTCGCGCAGGAACGTGGCTTCGAAGGGGCTGTCGAACACGCGTTTGAACTCGGCTTCCGCGCCATACAGGATCGCCCGCGGAGCGTTGAGATAGGTCTGGAAGACCGACGCGCTCTGCGTCACGACAACCGATTCCACCGGGCGGTCGAGATCCTTGTAGAACACGCCGAACGAGAACGACTGGCCACGGTCGAAATAGTATTCGTAACGCGCGTCGAGGTTGAGAATTTCCGTGTCGGTCAGGAACGGGTTGCCGATGAAGATCCGGCTGGAGTCCGGGTCGAAGTATTGTTGCGGGGCCAGCTCGCGGAACTGCGGACGCCCGATGCTCTGTGATGCGCCAAGGCGGAGCTGTTGGTCTTCAGCAAAGTTCCACGTCACCGTGCCGGCCGGCAGCAGGTAATTGTTCTTCACACCCGGAACCGATGCCGGATCGGCTTCCGACGAGATGAGGGAAAGCGGCGTCACGGATTGAGCGGCGTTTTCGTAGCGCACACCAAAGGCAGTGCGCACGAGGGGGATGATTTCGGCATCAACCTTGGCATAGGCAGCGAAGACGTTCAGGTCTGCATCGAACGCTGCGGCGCCGGCAGCGCCGGTTGTCTCGCGGATTTCAAACCCGTTCGGGCCGATGTTGAAATTCGAAAAAAGGAAATCGACGCGCTGCTGCGTCAGCAGGAAATCGATCGGCGGGTTGGTGGGGATGAAACCGAAATTGCGTGTCTGCGCGCTACGCTTGTTTTCATAGCCTTCGACACCAGCGGAGTAGTCGATGTTGCGGGCAGACGACAGCGCCTGCGTATATTTCACATCCACGCCGCCGCTGACAACCTGGTCGTCGATGTACGAGAAGGCGATGTTGTTGCTGGAGCCGGAGCCGGCCGGGTTGTAGACGTAGTTGTTGACCAGCGGGTCGAATACATAACGAACTTCGCGCTCATAGGGCGCGTCGCGCTTGGTTTGCGAAAGCGCAGTACGCCAGTCGAATGTCCAGTCGCCGCGGAAGTGGCGGCCGTTCAGCTGGGTGCTGTAAAGCTCGCGCTCGTACCAGGCGGTACGGTCATCGCGCACATCGCGCAGGGCGAGGTCATCGAAACCCTCGCGTATGAACGTCTGCTTGGTGGTCTTGCGGATGTAGAGGTTGGTCCAGTCGATCTTGTCATCGCCGGCATCAAGTCCGACGCCGAACAGGGCGTCCCATCCGATATTCTGGTCCGTAGACAGATAATCGTAAGTCGATGTTGCCTGGAGGTTGCCACCATTGATCTCGCCAACTTCCTGGCGGCCATCCTTGGTGCGCCAGCCATTGCTGTAGCCGAGTACACCGATGATGCCGAGTTCCATGCCGCCGATGTCAAACGACGTGCCGCCGGAGGCTTCATAGCTTCCGTTCATCGGAATACTGTCATTCGCCTGGACGAGGTTCACTTCAGCATTCGTGAAGGACTGGCCGATGGCCTGCAGTTCAGCGGCTGTGAAGCTGCCGCTCTGGATGCGGCGGCCAGTGGCCATTGCCTGTCGGACTGCGCCCGGGATCTTGCGGGTGCCGTCATCGAAGCCGAGCACGTCCGTGTCAGACCCGAAATAGGTAAAACCATCCTTGCCGGTGGTTTCCGAATTGTAGCTGCCGCTGACGCTGAGTTCGAGGAAGGGTTCATCCGGCACGTTCAGCGTGCGCAGGTCGATGATGCCGCCGCCGAATTCGGCCGGATACTCCGCCGAGTAGGTTTTCTGGACGAGCACGTTCTCGAGAATCTTGGTGGGGAACAGGTCAAGCGGCACAACGCGCTGCAGCGGCTCCGGGCTGGGCAGCGGAGAACCGTTCAGCCGCGCTGCAGAGTAGCGCTCGCCGAGGCCGCGCACATACACAAACCGGCCTTCGGCGATGGAAAGACCGGTGACCCGGGCGAGGGCATTCGCTGCATCCGAGTCGCCCTGGCGGATCAGGTCTTCAGGCGCCAGGAAAGCAGCGACCTCGGACGTGCTCCGCAGCACTTCCGGAATGTAGCGGCCAAGGACGACGACTTCGTTCAGGCGGTAGTCTTCAGCCGCTTCAGGCGCAGGTTCCGACGCCGCAGGCGCAGCCTCCGCTTCGGTTTCTGTTTCGGCCTCGGGTTCCGTCTGGGCAGAGGCGAAGGCGGGCACAAGGATCGCTGTCGAAGCGATCAACAGGGCCCGGAGGGACAGCGCGTTGAATTTCATGGGACTGTGTTCCTGAAGGGAGTCATCGTGAAAAGGAGGAAGCGGAGGCCCGTCCGGGCCTCCGCTCTGTCAGTCGGCTCAGCAGGCAGGCTGGCCGGGGATGCCGCAGGTCCAGCCTGCGTACCAGGTGTCCGACGTGTTCCGCACCGCACCGATGTACGGCACCGTCGTCAGGAAGCTGGTCACGGAGGTGTTCGCTGGCAGAGCCGGGTCAGTGCCGTTCAGGGCGGCCGGGAATGCAGTCGGCGTGACCGCGCTCTCGTTTGCGCCGTTGATGAAGCCGCCGGTCAGCGTCGACGTGCCGCTCAGCACGTTGTTGGCGCCGAGCGCGACCTGAGCGTCAACCTGGCCCGTGGTGATGCCGCTCGAGCCTTCGGTGTTGCCGCCGTTGCAAGAGAAGAAGACCGAGTTGTACAGCGGGCCGTTTGCTGCGCCGCCAGCGCCCACGCCGTTCGGGTTGGTCAGGGTGACCGCGGTGGCGAGGTTGAGGCACTGCTGGTTGATCTCGGAACGGAGTACCGAGTTGTAGACGCGGCCGACATGGCCAGTGTTGTGGATGATGGCATCACGGCCAGCCGCGGAACGCATCACGATCGTCCAGTTGGCGTAGGTCGGACGCGTGAAGTAGGTCGCCGTGTTGGTGCCGCGCGAGCTGGTCTCAAAGCCGAAGTCGCCGCCACCGGTACGCTGGTAGACGATGCCGAACTGTGCGGCGCCGCGCCAGCCGGAGTCGGTGTCGAACGAATCGTCATCGTTGCCGGAGAGCACGATGTAACGCAGGTTCACGTTGCCACCGAAGATCTCGATGCCGTCATCCGAGCTGTTGTGGACCTGGATGTATTCCGCCGTCGTGCCCGAGCCGACACCGGCAAAAGTGATGCCGTTCAGTTCGTTGTTCGCCGAAATGGTGAAGCCGGAGTGCATGACGCGCAGGTAGCGGATGCGGCCGCTGTTATCGGCCGGGGAAAGGCCGCCGTAGAATGCGTTGGAGCCTTCGACCTGCGCCTCGCAGGCGATGTTCGGCGGGTTCACGCCAACCGGGCAACCGTCGGTGGTCGGCGCGCGGCCGTTGATGACGAGGCCGCCCCACTGGCCGATCGAGTTCTCGTTGGTCGTGCCTTCAACGCTCTGGCGCGAGGTCATGATGATCGGCTGGCTGGCGGTGCCTTCCGCAAAGATCTGCGAGCCACGGTTCACGAGCAGATAGTCGAGGCCCGAGTTTCCGAAGATCGTGACGCCCGGCTCGATGGTGAGGATGCCGGCTTGTCCGCCGGCGAGGGGAGCGTTCGGGTTCGGGCCAAGGTCCGTACCGACCTGCGTGCGGCCGCTGACGGAATAGATCGTGCCGGCGCGGTTCGGGACAACCAGGTTGCCGGTGATGGTGGACGGCAGTTGGCAGATGCGGCGGTTGGAAACGGTACCAACGTTCGAGAAGCCGGCTGGACAGTCGGCAGCCGCGGTTCCGGGCGGCGTCGTCGGCGGGGTCGGCGAGGGCGGGGTCGGCGACGGCGTCGAGGGGGCCGGCACAAATGCGCCTACGCCGGGCGAGGCAACGCCATCCGAGCCACTGCAGGCACCGAGGATCGCAACGGCGGCGCAACCAAGCAGCGCCGTGCGAAGGGAATTGATTTTCAGCATGAGAGTCTCCGTCGTGATCCCTGTGCGGGTGCACCGGCAGAGGAATCCGCCGCGCTCACTAGACGATGACACCCGCCTACCCGCAGGCGTGACCCTTAAGAACGCTTTGCAACAATTGCCGGAAGTTTAGATGACGGTTGCGTGACACAGGGATTTCCGTAGAGGTCGTGTCGGAACTGCAACAATTACAAACTCTTGTAGTATTCCTGTGGGAGCATGTCTCCCCAGCCGCGCTCCCGGAACCACTTCGTGATGACGTACTTGCGGCCTTTGCGAACCTTCATGCCATGATGGATCGTGTACGGATTAACGCTGCCATCGGGGTTCAGGTTGTTCCAGATCACGGCTTTGCCCTTCTCCGGCATTATGGTCTTTTCCAGCCTGCGGAAGCGCGTGCCCCCGCCTTCCTCCACATCATTCAGGTAAATCATGAACGTCCAGGTCCGTTGTCCAAGGAACTGGCAAAAAACCTGGTACTCCCGGGATCCCGGCGGGAAATAGTCGTAATGCGCCTTGTACTCCTGATCTATGTCGTAGCGCTGACCCTGCGTTATGTCTGTGTATGACCAGTGTATGCCGATCGCCTCGGCCATCAGTTCGTCCAGCTGCATGATGAGATCATGCCCCAGCATGCCGATGTCCGACGTGCGCGAGGTGCGGATTTTCGGATCAGCGAAGGCATCAGCCGTGGTTGAGTCGCGCAGCCGCTGATCGATCAGTTCGACCACAGCATCGCAGATTTCAGGCACCAGGAAGTTCTTCCAGGTGTAAATCTGGGCCTTGTCCACTGGAATTTTCAGGATGTCCGGGTGGCTGCGTGCGCGCTGCACAATGGCCGCATTCGCAAGGGCAGAATGGGACACATCCGCCGACGGTCGCCGCCCTTCGTACGCCTCCTGCATCAGGTCACGCACCTCGGCGTCCCCCAGACCTTTCAGCTTCAGCTGCCGGCGTACCTCATGAGGCTCTACGCCCGCCCGAAGACGCACCCAGGTGAAGGTCATCAAGTCTTCGTCCATAGCTGTCGTCATGCGCGCCTCCCGTAGCCCGACGGCTACGACAGCGACGTGACATGTGAATGACAGGGAAGCGTAGGTCCGCTTCTCTTACCGGAAGATACATTAAATATACCGTATACTGTACATCCTTGACACAAAATCGTCATGAGCGCATTGTGACAATTATGTTACAACGCACTTCCATTTCCATGTCACTCCTCGTTCTGGCGCTTGCGGGCCCTGGAGTGGCGAACGCGCAAACCGACTGGCACACCGCGCTTGATCCGCAAGCAAAGGTACTGTTGGAGCAGCCGCTCACCAGCGGTCCGCTTGATGGCCAACTGCTTGCCATTGCAAACCGGGACCGTGCGAGCATCGCATTGCCGGACATGCAGCCCTCCGAAAGCCTCGCGGCAACAGCCCGCGCACATGCCCGTGACATGGCGCTTTCCGGATATGTAAGTTATTCGGACCCCGCAGGGCTTTCACTTCTCGACAAGGTGCGCCTGTCGGATCGTACCGCGCTGATCTCATCCTTTGGGAGCAGCATTGCCGTCCTGGATGCCGGTGCATCGGCTGAGCAGATCCATGCAGCCATTCAGTCCGATGCGTCGAATGCAGAAAACCTTCGGCGCAATTTCAGCCATGCCGGAACGGGGACCTATGAATCCGGTGGCCGCATTTACGTCGTGCAGCTTTACGCCCGTATCGATGGCGCCCTGGAGCAGCCCCTGCCAGTCAACCTCACCTATTCAGAATTGATTACGCCAACGCTCGCCAATTCGAGCATGACGCCGGTTGGCTGGACAGTCAGTGATGCTCAGGGCGAGTTGCTGGCGCGCGGCAATGGCCGTCGCATCCTTTCGGCAAATCGCGGGCCGGTTGCGGGCTACCTCAATCTGGATGTGGCTGTCGGCGCGGACGTCTACACGCTCCGCGGACCTTTCGTGCAGGTCAACTGACCGTCACGCGCTTTCGCGGTGCTCTTCGGCCTTTCCGAGGAAGTCGAGCATCGCGGAAAGTGGCTGCGGCCTCGAAATGAAGTAACCCTGCGCAGTATCTGCGCCCATCACCTTCAGCAGCGCCATCGCATGCTCGGTTTCGACGCCTTCGGCGACAACCGACATGCCCATGGCATGGGCAAGATCGATTGTGGACTTGATCATCAGCTGGTCGGACGGGCCTTCCGTCAGTGTCAGGATGAAGGACTTGTCGATCTTCAGTTCGTTGGCAGGAATCTGCTTGAGGTAGGAGAGCGAGGACAGGCCTGCGCCATAGTCGTCGATCGAGATGCCAATGCCGGTCGCGAGGAACAGGTTGATGATCCGCAGCGCCTTTTCGGGATCGTTGATCACGGCCGTCTCGGTAATCTCGAAACAGAGCCGCGCCCCTGAAGACTTCACCTTGCCGATGGCCCAGAGCGCGAAGCTCTCGTCATTCAGCTGGCGGCCGGAAACGTTGACCGAGATCGGCAGGTCAAAGCCGTTGCGCTTCAGGACCTGCTGGTCTGTGATCGCCTGTGAGACAACCCATTCCGTAAGCTGACGGATATGGCCTGTCTCTTCGGCGACCTGGATGAAGTCGTCCGGGAAGATGCGCCCGCGCTCCGGATGATCCCAGCGGATCAGCGCTTCGAAGCCGGACACGCGGTCCTCGGCCAGCGAAAACTTCGGCTGGTAATGCAGCGCAAGACCGCCCTCGGTCATCGCGCGCAGCATTTCGCTCATCAGTGAAAGCGTAGCAGCGGGGTTGCCATAAGCCTCGATGTCAAAGCATGAGACCGGCTCCTGGCGCTTTTCGGCGAGATCGGTCGCAACCACGGCCTGGTCGATCAGCCCGATGGGCGCGCCCTTGCCGGTTTCCGGGTCTGTGAGGCCGCAGCAGAGAAGCAGGTCAACGGAGGCATCTCCGATTGTGGCAGGCTGGGAGCAGGCCGCGACCACACGCCGGAGCGCCTCGACGCTGGAGTGGGCGCTGTCTGCGGGCAGGATAAGGCCGAGGTCTGCCGCATTGATACGATAGGGTATCGCGCCATCCGTGAACTGACTGATGCGCCCGGCCAGCACACTCAGTGCCTGTGCAGCCGCGGCATGCCCGATTGCCGCGCGAACATTCCGGAAGCGCATCACGCGGATCACGGCAACACGTACCTGTTCGCCGGCATCGCGCCGCTGCTCAAGATCGTCATTCATGGCGCGGCGGTTGGCGAGCAGCGTCTCGCTGTCCTCCCGCGACATCTGAACGATGGCGGCTTCGCGCGCTTCAAGGTCACCGAGCATCGCATTGAAACTTTTGGCGAGGCGGCCGAACTCGTCCTGTGTTGTCACCTCGACGGGCTGGCGCGCGCCCGCGGCAAGCGCCTGCACGGCCTTGTCCAGCGCGTCGATAGGCCGTGTCAGGCTGCGCGCGACGATTCCGCCGCTGATCGCCAGCAGCACGGCCCCTGCAATGCTGAACAAGAGAATGGCCAGCAGCATCGGGCGGTAGGGCGCCATTGCGGCGTCCATCGGATAGGAGATCACCAGGCTGACATTGTCTTGGCCTGTGAAGGATTGGAGATATTCGGACGCGACAATTGCGTCCCGCGTAGTCACCGGGCCATCATGCTGGTGCGGTGCGTGGTCGTCCTGTTGGATCTTTGCCGTGACCTGGATGGCGGACAGCTTCACCAGCTCGCTCATTCGGACTTCATCGAGCTCCGACCAGTAGAAGGCCCAGCCGACCAGCATCGGCGCCATGACCGGTACGGCGACTGACTGGTAGTACTTGCCCTCAAACTCGACGACACCGCTTGCCTGGCCCTGTTCGATCAGGGCGAGATAGACAGCCTCCGGCAGCTGGGTTTCCCGCCCTTCGGCATCAATAAATCTGCCGTCCGGAAACGCCACGCCGGCTTTCAGGCCATCGAGGCGCGCCTGGGCATTCGAAACGGCAGAACCGATGGTGTCGATGTCTTCGCTCGCCACCGCTTCGCGGAATCCGAAGTCCGCCGCAAGGACGGTGCCGTTGGCCTCCATGTGCGCGGCATTCATTTGCCAGATCTGGTCGAACGCTGTCATGGTCGCCTGCAGCTCGCGTTTGACCGAGCGTTCGGCGTTGACCTTGATGCTGTAATAGACGGCGCCCGCCACAAGCAGGATGATCAGCCCGAACAGGGCCGAGTAAATGACGGTCAGCTTCTGGCGAAGGGAGCCAAGGCTCCAGCGCTCAATGCGCATGAGCCTTCACCTTGAGGGTCACGGCCACAGGGGAGGTGCGCTTCGCGGGCAAGGTGACCTTTGCTTCCGCCGGCAGGGCGTTGGGATGCCACACGGTGGCCGTCGTCGCTGTGGCAGGCAGGTCAAGTGTGACTTTGCCATCGGCGCCGGTCTTGGCGGCATACGGCGTGTCGACGACGCGGATGTAAGCCACCATCTCGTCATGGATGTTGCAGCCGATCGCGGCGATGCCGGCTTTCTCAAGTGTGACGGAGCGTGCTTCTTCCTTGCCGTAAAGCTTCAGTTCGAACTTATTGCCTTTGGAGAAGGAGTAGACGTGGTGGCGCACGCGGTCGAGGTTCGGGAACGTCACCTCGGCGCCTACCGGCACAATCAGAACGAAGGGATCGAACGCGAGGTCCTTCTGCTTCATCTCCAGCGGCCACGAAAACTTGATCGGCCCGCTGGCAGGGCTCGCCACCATGACCACGGCATCCTTGACCGGTTTTCCGGCAGAATCTGTCACAATGAATGTCGTTTTCTCGGCGGCCGCAGATCCAATCAGTGCACTGAAGAAAGCGGCGGCGAGAACGAGGGCGCGGAGTGAAAATATCATATTGGCTCCTTCGCACGATATGATTTCTGCTCTGTTAAGTACTTGGAAAAAATATCGGTAGATCATGGGGTTAGTAACAATTGTTGAGGTTGATCCTGGCATTGCCTAAGGTTGATCCAGAGATAGAAAGCCCCCACTGAATGATCCAGAAAATATCTCTCCTGGCTGCCGGTCTTGCAATTGCAGTTGCACCAGTTTGCGCCGCGCAGCAGAACGAGCCGGGTGGCAAGTTGCTGCTCACGCGCGGCATCTCCACCCTGGAGGGAGCAGGGGGCGGCGCACTGACCCCCTGGGCGCTCATCACCGGTAACGAAACGGATCGGGGCATTGGTGCGAGTGCGCACTACAGCTACGTGACGCTGGAAGATTTTGATGTCGAAAGCCTCGGCGGCGCCGTTGGGCTCTATGATCGTTTCGAGGTCTCCTATTCCCGCATGACCTTCGACACGCGCGAGGCCGGCGCAGCCCTCGGCCTCGGCGAAGGCTTCGAGTTCGCGCAGGATATCTGGGGCGCCAAGCTGCGCCTCGCCGGAGATGCCGTGTACGGACAGGATACCTGGCTTCCGCAAATCGCGGTCGGTGCCGAGTTCAAGCAGTCGAACCGCGACGGCCTCGTGCAGGCGCTGGGGGCAGAGGATGACAAGGGCGTGGACGTCTATGCCTCGGCTACGAAACTCTTCCTTGCCGAGAGCCTGCTGGCGAACGCCACGCTGCGTTACACCAAGGCACACCAGACGGGCCTGCTCGGCTTCGGCGACGAGGCGACCGTCCAGCCGGAGTTCTCACTCGGCTACATGCTGAGCCGCCGTCTCGTGGTCGGCGGGGAATACCGCTTCAAGCCGGACGAGCTTGCCTTCGCCGCCGAAGACGACTTCTTCGACATCTTCGGCGCCTATGCCGTGAACCCGAACCTCACCCTGACCGCCGGCTATGCCGATCTCGGCTCGGTCGCCCTCTTTGACAAGCAGCGCGGCCTGTATCTCAGCGCGCAGATCGGATTCTGATACATGATGAAACGTTCCATCCTGCTCGCCGCCCTCATCCTGCCTGCCGGTCTTGTGCTCGCCGAGCCGCCGCCCGGCGAGTTGCCGGTCGACCCCTACGAGATGAGCAACGAGAATGCGGGCGCTGATCCGTATGAAGGCACGAAACTCTTCGAGGCGTTCAACGGGGAAGAAGGCGTCGCCCGTGTGGTTGATGACATGGTGGACCGCAGCCTCGCCGATCCGCGCATCAAGGACATCTTCGCCGCGTCAGACATCGTGCGCCTGCGCCGCACGCTGAAGGAGCAGTTCTGCTACATCCTCGGCGGCCCTTGCGACTATACCGGAAGGGACATGGCGTCGTCGCATGTCGATCACGGTATCACCAACCGCGAGTTCAATGCGCTCGTCGAAAACCTGCAGCAGGCAATGAACAAGGAAGGCGTGCCTTTCCGCGCGCAGAACAAGCTGCTGGCCAAGCTTGCACCGATGCAGCGCGACGTGGTCACGCGCTAGGCCGCCGCTCGCGCCTGCCGGCGTCACGCGCGCTGCAAATCTGTTCAGCCAAAGCGCCCTGACTGCGACACATGCAGCTTCAGGGCGCTTTTTTGCGCCTAATTTATGCCCGGTGGTTGTGCTTGCCCTGATGGGCCTCCAAATGCAGATTATTCTCTCAGCACAACCAGAACGCGCGGGGCCGAATGGAATCGACCAACCAGCTGATATTCTTTTGCGGACTGCTGCTGTGTGCGGCGATTTTCGCGAGCTTTCTGTCGCGCCGCATTGGCGCGCCGCTGCTGGTTACGTTCCTTGCTGTTGGCATCCTGTTCGGTGAGGACGGCCCCGGCGGCATCGTCTTCAACGATGTGCCGCTGAGCTATCTCGCCTGTTCCTTTGCCCTAGCCATCATCCTGTATGACGGGGGCATCCATACGCCGATGAAGAATTTCCGGCAGGCCCTGCGCCCGGCGGTCATCCTTGCCAGCGTGGGCGTGATGGTGACCGCATCGATCGTTGCACTGGCCATGTGGTTCTTTCTGGACGCGGACCCGCTTTACGCCCTGCTGCTCGGCTCGCTGGTCGCCTCCACCGATGCGGCCGCCGTGTTCCTGCTGCTGCGCCAGCAGGGCATCAAGCTGAAGCCGGAAGTCGCCAACACGCTGGAAGTGGAATCCGGGGTCAACGATCCGATGGCCATCTTCCTTGCACTGACCTTCACCGGCATCATTCTCGCTGGCGGCATGTCCGGCATGGAAGGGGGCCTCCTGTCCGTGCCGGCAGGCTTCATCCAGCAGTTCGGCATCGGCGCCATCCTGGGCATCGGCGGCGGGCGCCTGCTCACCTTCTTCTATGACCGCGTGGCTTTGGAACTCGGCCTCAACCCGATCTTCGCGCTCGCCAGCGGTCTGCTGATCTTCGGCGCCGCCAACATTCTCGGCGGTTCGGGCTTCCTTGCGGTCTATCTGGCTGGTCTCATCCTCGGCAACCATGCCTACCGCGCCAAGCAGGTCGTCAAGCAGTTCATGGACGGTATCGCCTGGCTTGCCCAGCTTGCCATGCTGCTCATTCTCGGCCTTCTCGTCACGCCGTCGCACCTCGTGGAAGACATTCCCGAAGCGCTGCTGATCTCCGCCATCCTCATTTTCGTCGCCCGCCCGGCCGCGGTGTTCATCAGCCTCGCGTTCGAGAACTTCAACTGGCGCGAAAAACTGTTCATATCCTGGGTCGGCCTGCGCGGCGCCATCCCGATCTACCTCGCGATCATCCCGGTGCTGCTCGGCGTGCAGGGTGACTTCTTCAACATCGCTTTCCTCGTGGTTCTGGTGAGCCTCGTGCTGCAGAGCACGACCATCGGCATCGTCGCCCGGCTGCTGAAAGTGGGAGAGGCGGAGCCGGAAGCGGACAGGAAGGAAGCCGCCCCCACGACGGCCTGATTGCAAGTGCCTACGCAGCCGCCTAGGCTCGCCTCCGTGACGGCCCGCCAGAGGCCGGAGGAGGAATCATCATGCGTCTCGTGTTCCCGGCGGCGATCGCCCTGACCCTGCTTGCCGGTTGCAAGGCCGCCGAAGACAAACCCGCGCCGGCCGAAGCTGCAGTGCCCGCGCCCGCTGCGGAGTGGACGACGATTGCGCCCGGCGGCGACACGCTCTGCGCCAATGGCACGCCGTACCAGTTCCAAGTGAAGCCGGCCGACCCTGAACGTGTGATGATCTTCCTCAATGGTGGCGGCGCCTGCTGGTCCGGCGACCTGTGCGATGTCTCGCTCGGGCTCAATGCCTATACGCCGCTCGCCGAGATGGACGCCAACAATGCTGCCACCAAAGGCGGCGCCTTCGATGCCGCAAACCCCGAGAATCCCTTTGCGGTCTGGACGCAGGTCTTCGTCTCATATTGCACCGGCGATGCGCATCTCGGCGCGAAGGATGCTGCCTACACGACCAGCGCCGGAAAGGCGCTGACGATCCATCATCGCGGCAAGGCGAATGTCCAGTCAGCGCTCGACTGGGTGTATGCGAACTATCCTGAGCCGGACCGCATCTTTGTCGGCGGCGGCAGCGCCGGGGCGATTGCCTCGCCTTACTATGCCGGTGTGGTGGCGGATCATTATCCGCAGGCGGAGATTGTCCAGTATGGCGGCGGGGCAGGCGGTTACCGCGCCGGCGCTGTCTCCGGCCTCCTCGAAACCTGGGGCACCTTCACCAACATGCCGGACTGGCCGGAACTTGCCGCCTTCGACCGCGCGACCTTCACCACCGAGGATTTCTACCGCGTCACCGCTGCGCGCCATCCGGACATGCGGATGAGCCAGTTCAACAACGTGGACGACGAAGTGCAGCAGATGTTCCTCGGCCTGATGGGCGTGACCGATCCGGTGCGCGGTCTGATGCAGGCAAACCTTGATGAGCTGTCCGCGGATATCCCGCAGTTCCGGTCCTTCTCCGCTACCGGGAAGGATCACACGCTGCTGCGCTATGACCGGCTTTATACGACCACCACCGGCAAGGTTCGCGCGGTCGACTGGATCCGCGACCTCGCCGAAGGGCGCGATGTGGCGGATGTCAGCTGCGCGGCGGAGGGGTGTGACTAACCCAGCCGCTCCAGCACTTTTGCCCGTCCGATCAGGGGCAGCACGGCGCCCATGTCGGGGCCGTGCTCCATGCCGGTCAGGGCCTTGCGCAGCGGCATGAACAGGCCCTTGCCCTTGCGGCCCGTGGCGGCTTTCAGCGCGTTGGTCCACTCGCTCCAGCTGCTCGCGGTGAGTTCACCGACGGGCAGATGCGCGGCGGCGCCGGCAATGAAGTCCTTGTCCTCGGCGGCAACATCCGGCGTTGCCTTGCCGAACACGATCTCCACCCAGTTGGCTGCGTCGCTCACGCGCGCGCAGTTCTCGCGCACGGCCAGCCAGAAAGCCTCATTGTCCGCGCGCGGATCGATTGCCTTCAGGCGGTCCTTCGCCTCGGCAAAGGGCATTGCGTGGACGAAGGCGGCGTTCAGGTTTTCAAGGTCGGTCTCGTCGAAGCGCGCCGGGGCGCGGCCGATCTTCGAGAAGGAGAACTCCGCAGCCAGCTCCGCCACGCTGCTGCGCGGCTCGATATTGTCAGAGGTGCCGAGCTTGGCGAGATAGCTGAGGATCGCCATGGCCTCGATGCCATGCTCGCGCAGCTGGCCGACCGAGAGCGAACCGATCCGTTTCGACAGGGCCGACCCATCCGCGCCGATCAGCAGCGGCATGTGCGCCATCTCGGGCGCCTTGCCACCGAGGGCCATGAAGATCTCGATCTGCGCGCCCGAGTTCGTCACATGGTCCTCGCCGCGCACGACATGCGTGATGCCGGCCTCGATGTCGTCGACCACTGAAGGGAGGGTGTAGAGATAGCTGCCATCCTCGCGGATCAGTACGGGGTCCGACACGGAGGAGGTGTCGATGCTCTGCGGGCCGCGCACGAGGTCGTTCCATTCGACGCGGTTGCCGCTCAGCTTGAAACGCCAATGCGGCTTCACGCCGGAAGCTTCCAGCTTTGCCCGATCCGCGTCCGTCAGGTTCAGGGCTGCCCGGTCATAAACCGGCGGCCGCCCGCGTGACTGGGCTATCTTGCGCTTCACGTCGAGTTCTTCGGCCGTCTCGTAGGCCGGATAGAGCAGGCCCATGGCGCGCAGCTTGTCGGCCGCCTTGTCGTAGATCGCGAATCGCTCGGACTGGTTGAAGGTTTCCGCCCAGACGAGGCCGAGCCAGGTCAGGTCTGCCTTCAGGATCGCCTCGTTTTCCTTGGTCGAGCGCTCAAGGTCGGTGTCGTCGATCCGCAGGATGAACTTGCCGCCCTGGCCCTGCGAAAACAGCCAGTTCACCAGGGCCGTGCGCACGTTGCCGACATGGATGCGGCCAGTGGGCGAGGGGGCGAATCGGACAATCGGGGCGGTCATGGCGGCAGGGCCTTCCGGGGTTGGGAAAGGGGCTTTCGACATCAAATCGGGACAAAAGCCAAGCGCCTCGGCCACATTCTTGCTATTGTTTTGTTTAACGAGCATCTACCTAGAGGAAATTCCGGGAGACGGTCATGAGATTCGGCTGGGTGCTGGCAGGGGCGCTGCTTCTGTCGGCTTGCGGACAAAAAGACGGAGCCGGGACAGCCCCGACTGCCCCGGGCGCCTTGCCTGCGGGCGGCGACCAGGTTTCCGCTGAAGGTCCGGCGCGACCGGAGCTCGATTATGCGGCCCTGTCCGGCTATGACACGAACACCTGGTTTCTCAGCGCCGGCTGGCCGGGCGAGTATCCGCCGGGCTTCGCTGTTCTGGACGCGGACGTGAAGGTACCTGCCCGGGCCCGCCCGAACCCGACCGACCCGCAGGACATCACCTGCATCCTGCCGCAGTACGCGAACTACCAGCTCTGGAACAATACGCGCACCGACGCCGACAATCTCGAATACTTCGTCGCCACCAAGAAAGTGCCGGTGAATGTCCTTGAGGATGCCGAGGTCGAGTTCATTGGTGAGGCCGGCATCGAGAAGCTGACCCTGAAGAAGGGCGACCAGCTGACCTACCTTCGCTATATCGGCGAGGGCTTCACCGTGATGCAGTTCAACGGGCGCGAGTTCGACATCAACGAGGGCGAGCTTTCGACCGTCACCGACATTGCCAATACCGCGCTGGACGAAGACCTCTGGGTCCGCGTCACCTGCCTTGGCGGGAAGCAGGCCTGGCTGATGTTTGACGAAGTGATCGAGGAGGCGGGCGTCTACCCCTCGCCGATCACCGGCTATGGCGACGCGTCCGACATTGCGCCCGGCGATGTGGACTCGGTGCGCGAAGCGATTGCGACGGACGCTTATGGCGTCAACGCGCAGGAACAGGAAATAACCCCGCCTTCGGAAGAGTAGGGCGAGGCCCTAATCGTCCCGGAACCGGTTCGTGATCGGATAGCGCCGGTCGCGGCCGAAATTCTTGCCGCCGACCTTCACGCCCGGAGGGGCCTGCCGGCGCTTGTATTCGGCAATGTAGACGAGGTGTTCGATGCGGCGAACGGTGGCCGCGTCATGCCCGCGGGCGAGGATGTCGTCCACGTCTTCCTCGAGGTCCACGAGGCCGCGCAGGATATCGTCCAGCACGGGATAGGGTGGCAGGCTGTCTTCGTCCTTCTGGTCCGGGCGCAGCTCGGCAGAGGGCGGCTTGGTGATGATCCGCTCCGGGATCACATTGCCATGCTTCACCAGCGCGCCGGGCGGCACATTGGCATTGCGCCATTTCGTCAGCTCAAAGACTTCCGTCTTGTAGAAATCCTTCAGCGCATTGTAGCCGCCGCACATGTCGCCATAGAGCGTGGCGTAGCCGACGGCCATTTCGCTCTTGTTGCCGGTGGTGACGACCATGTGGCCGAACTTGTTTGACAGCGCCATCAGCGTCACCGCGCGCAGGCGGGACTGGATATTCTCTTCCGTGATATCCGGTTTCTTGCCGGCAAACATCGGGCCGACCATTCCGCCGAGCGCTTCCACGCCGGGATTGATCGGGATCGTGTCATACCGGCAGCCCAGCGCCTCGGCGCAGGCTTTCGCATCTTCGAGGCTGTCCGTGCTCGTGTACTTCGACGGCATCATCACGCACCAGACCTTGTCCGGCCCGAGCGCATCGGCGGCGATGGCTGCGGTGATGGCCGAGTCGATGCCGCCCGACATGCCGAGCACGACGCCGGGAAACTTGTTCTTGCGCACATAGTCGCCAAG